>JAOACM010000439.1 GCA_026417845.1 Planctomycetota bacterium
CCTCGAGCGCGCCGGCGGCCGGGCCGCGTATCTCCAGATGAGTGTCGCGCCAGCCCTCGCCTCCCTCCTCTTCCGGAGCGTATTCCCTCGAAATATTAAGCCCGCCTATGAAACCCGCGGCGCCGTCAACCACGAGTATCTTCCTGTGGTCGCGCTTGTTCAGCGGCCATCCCTTACGCCACGTCGCCACCGGATGGAACATCGCCGTCCTGACGCCCGACGAGGCCAGTTCTCTCAGAAACCCCTCCGTCAGGCCGGCCGACCCGATCGCGTCGCACAGGAGGCGGACGTCGAGTCTCTTCCGCGCCGCCAATGCAAGCGCATCGGCGAACCGGCGCCCCACAAAGTCGTCCGCCAAGGTGTAAGTTTCGAGGCGGACCGAAACTCTGGCCTTCGATATTGCATCGAGCATGGCCGGGTAGGTTTCCCTGCCATCGCGGAGCAGTCTTACGCGATTGCCGGTCAGGAAACGGCCAGGTTGGAGCGCGAGCCGGACGGCATCGTCGCGCCAGTCGCTTCCCGATTCTCTCTCCGTCGCCGCTGCCTGGGGCTGCGCCGCTCCGGCCGATCCATACGAGGCCGGCCGGTCCCTCGGCTCCAGCATTTCCTGCGGTCCGGGAGGAGACAGGGACGTGCGGCACGCCGAAGACAAGTCCGCCTTGTCCGCGCCGCCGCCGTTCGCCGGCCCGCCGCTTCCATCAGCCGCGCAGTGTGCGGTCCCGGGGTGTCCGCAGGAAGGACCGGCGGGGGCGATGGGTGCTACCGCAGCGGCGGGCGTCACGACGCCGGCGGAAGGCCCGGCCGGCGCGGCGGTTCCGATCCCTGCGCTTCCGGCTTCTGCCGCCGCACCTTCAGTCACGGCGCCGGCAGGCGCCGGCCCGCCCCCGGTCATCTCTGCGGCGCCTCCCGCCCCCGCGACGGGCGCGCGAGCAGCCCGTCCCGCTCTGTAGGCGCGTACCGCCCGGACAGTCACGAAATAGCCGGCGGCGGCGCCGACGATCGAACAGAAAGCCGTGCCGGCCAGGAGGGGAATCCCGACGTCGGCGCCGATATCCGCCAGCGTCCCGTAAAAGCGGCGCACGGAGGCCGCGAAATCGGTCCACGTGAAGCTTTCGAACGCCTCCTTCAGCGCGCTGAGCCGTCCGCGGGCCTCGGCCGTTTCCTCACGCCACGGGAGCAGCCAGGTGCCCAGGCGGTATTGAAGCAGGGCGAGAGGCAGCATCGTGACGGGGTTGCTTATCGCCTGCGGGATGACGCTCACCACGCGGTTCCCCCGGACGAGCGTGGCCAGCAGGATCGAAAGGGGAATCTGAAGCCCCGGCAGGGGCCAGGGCGCCACGGCGAAACCGGCCGCCACGCCGCGGCCTATCTCCTCGGGCGTCCCGGCCGCTCTGAGGATACGCCTGATGCCTGCTCTGAGGCGGACCGTCCAGCCGCGCATCAGTCCTTCCGTCCGTACCGGTTGAACCACGCCCTCTCGGCGAACGGTTTCTTTTCGCGGGCCGGCTGCGTCTCCTCGGGCACGCCTACCGGCAGCAGAACCCTGACGCGCTTGCCGGACGGAAGCCCCAGCAGCCTCCCGATTTCCTCCGCTCTCCCTCCGACCCGCAACCAGCCGTCCACCCAGACCGAGGCCAGACCGAGGGCTGTGATCGCCAGCAGCATATTTTCGACCGCCGCCGCGCAATCCTCGACCTGAAACGAAAAGCCCTCGTAGACAGGCTCCGGCTTCTCGTCCACGATGCAGGCTATGAACGCTCTGGCCGTCTGCACGGCCCTGTTGGCGCCCGGAAGCGAGGCGATTTTTCCAGCAAGCTCCGGGTCGTCAACTATAACGAATTCGGTCGTCTGAGCGTTCCTGCCCGACGGCGCCTTCAGCCCCGCTTCCACTATGCGCCGCAGTTCCTCGCGCGGAACCGGGTCCTCCAGAAAAGCCCCGCGATAGCTTTGACGTCTGGCGATCGCCTCGAAAACGTCCATCCGTTTCCCCCTCCCTCTTGCTGTGCCGGCTTCCACCCGATGGCAAACACCCGCCTCCCGTGCCGGCGGAGACAGTTTGCGCCGCCGGTCGCTTGGAACCGGGGGAATCTCCGGGTTCCAGCCAGCGCGGACAATTTAGAGCCTATCCAAAAACTCCCCCGCCGGACTGTAGGGATCGCTGAGCGTATAAGCTCCGCGCCGGAGGTTTTCGGACGGGCTCTTACACCCCGTGCCCGGCCAAAAGATGCCATCGGAAGAATATCCACGCTGACGGGGAGATTCTACACTGCAACCGGATATTTTGATCGCTATTTTATTTGCGCCGTGACGCGACGGGATCTCGCGACTGGCGGGCATCGTCCGGATGCGATAGATTTACCGGCAGATCAGGGGCATGGAAGGGCAGCAGAGAAAGGAGGCAGGAACGATGGGGCCAGCAGTTTCGATCGTGATGGGCAGCAAGTCGGACCTGGATGTGATGTCCGAGGCGGCAAAAGTCCTGAAGGACTTCCGCATCCCGTATGAAATCCGCGTCATATCGGCGCATCGGACGCCGGATCGCGCGGTCGAGTACGGGCGCGGCGCCAGGGAGAGAGGCGTAAAGGTCATAATCGCGGGGGCGGGGAAGGCGGCGCATCTGCCTGGCGTGCTGGCAGCGCTGACTACGATACCGGTCATCGGCGTCCCCATCGAGACGCCGGACCTCGGCGGCCTGGACTCGCTTCTGTCAATTGTCCAGATGCCCGGCGGGATTCCGGTGGCGACGACGTCCATAGGGAAACACGGAGCGAAGAACGCGGGAGTTCTGGCCGCAGAGATACTTGCTCTGAGCGATCCGGATCTGGCCGGACGCCTGGAAGAGTACAGGCGGAAGATGGCCCGCCAGGTAGAGGAAGACGATCGTTCCGTAGCTGCCGGCGCGCCGTGATGGCCGGCGGGAGCCCTGTGTCTGTCCGAACGCGCGACCCGGCGAACCGTCAGGCCGGGCGGCGGACTGAAGACGGAGAAAACGAACACAGTTCGGAATGCCGGGGACAGGAAGCGGGAGGAAAGGGAAGCCATGGCAGCGCATGAGACGGGCCTAAAGGTCCGGCGTGCCGCGGCGGCGGACACGGACGAAATGCTTCGGGTGATCGGCCAAGCCTTCGGAACCCCCGAGAGGCCGTTCTGGGACTGCCGCAGGGAACTCCCATACCTCTTTCATGAAGGGAGGATAGGGGACCACTTCGTATGCGAGGACGCTGGCCGCATCGTCGGGGTGATAGGGCTTTATCCTTACGATTTCAGATATGAGAGCGTCATTTTCAGGTCGGCCGGCGTCGGGCAGGTCGGCACGCTGCCTGAATATCGCGGGCGCGGGGTGATGAGCGCAATCCTGCGGGAGGTATGCCGGGCGATCTACGAGGATGGTATAGATTTCGCATGGCTCGGCGGCGACCGGCTGCGCTACGGACGGTACGGCTGGGCGCGCGGCGGGTTCTCGCTCCGTTTCGATCTCTCGGACAGATATCTGCCGCCTCCGCCGCCCGATGGAGCCGTCCGCCCACTCGATGCGGCAAGGGACTTCGATATGGTCCGTGCCGCCGTTTATGGAGCAGGCAGCGGCATACTGATGCCCGATGCCGAGCTTCGGATGCGGCTTTCGGGACCCGGCATGGGATGGGTTATGGGCGGATCGTTCGTCGTGAGCCATTACAAGCGGGAAGACACGATCGTGCTGGCCGATGGAAATGCCGCGGAGATCGCGACGCTCCTGTCGCACCACCTGGCACACCTGAGGAAGTCGAATGCTGCCCTGTCCCGCGTGGTTGCGATGGTCGGGCCTCACCCGACGCCGTTGATGCGCGCCTGTTACG
>JAOACM010000440.1 GCA_026417845.1 Planctomycetota bacterium
ATTGGGCGTAAGGGGGCAGGTTCTTACACAGTAAAGTTCGCAACTACGTTCAGTAGAAGCATGGTTGTGACTTTGCCGAACTGGTTCAAGGCATCTCCGAATTTGCGGTAATGCACCCACGCCCCCGTGCCTTCCAGCGATCACGTTGCCTCTTTTCTTCCGCCGGACATATAATGCGCAGTCGTTCCGGTAGCGACGGCGATGGCGGCTTCGGCGCCTGGACGGAACGCCGGCCCACGGGGAGGGATAGGATCGGTGCTCGGGTCTCTGTTCGTAAGGCTGCACGCGATCCTGTCGCGCCGGCGGGCGCTTTCTCTCGCGATGGCTGCGGCCGTCTCGGCCTTTCTGCTTGTTCCCATATCCCGGATACGTTTCGACGACGACCTCTCCGCCATGTTGCCGGAAGGCAAAGGAGGGGCGGGAGAGTATTACCGCCTTGCGTCGAAATTCCGGCACGCCGAGAGGTTCTACATAGAGATATCCTCGGAGACTGGAGACGCCGACGCCGTCGCGCAAGCGGCTGATGGACTGGCGGGACATCTGGAAAAGATACCGGGAATAGCCGGGGTGTCCCGCGGGACGGACGCCGGCAAATGGACCGATATGTGGCGGTCCGCGCTCGACGTCGCGCCGAACCTGTTCGGTCCTGCGGAGGAGACGGTGCTGGCGGAGAGACTGAAGCCGGAAGCGATTCGCGCCCGTCTGGAGTGGTTCAAGCGGAAACTGGCCGGACCGGAGGGCGCATTGCTCAAGGAAGCGGCAGCAGGCGATCCGATCGGATTGGTGGATGTCGTTTTTGGCGGCCGCCGGACGCTGCTGGATGGCGTCCTGCTGGCGGATCCGGGCGCGGCGGAGATCGCGGCAGCGGACTGGAGGACCGCTGCGGGAGAGACCGGTCGCCGGAATTTCCTTATGACCGCCGAACCTTCCTTCCCCTCGACCGAGACGGAAAGGGCCGGCGAACTTTCGGACAGGGTTCTGGCAGCGGTGCGGCATGTCGAGGACCGGCATCGGGATGCCGGCATCCGGATAGCCGTGGCCGGCGCGCACCGTTCCTGCTCGGACAACTCCCGCATGATCCGCCGCGGAGCGGCGATTGCCGCCGGCCTGGCGCTCGCCGCCTTCCTGCCGCTCTACCTGCTGGCCCTGCGGCGCCGCCTGCTGGCTCCGCTGGCTTTTCTGCCGACGCTCTTCGGCGGACTGGCCGGACTGGCGGCGGTCGCCGTGACGTGGGACGGCGTGTCGCTGATCGCCCTCGGCTGCGGATCAATCCTCCTTGGGATAGCCGACGATTACGGCCTCCATGTCCTCTTCCATCTGGAAAACGATCCGCCGGCTTCCGCCGGGGAGGCCGGGCGGAGGCTGGCGGGGCTCGTCTGGCCGATGGTTTCCGGCTCGATAGCCACGATGGGCGCATTTCTGCTTCTGATGGCTGCGCCGGCTGCCGGCCTGCGGCAGATGGGACTTTGCGCGGCCGTCGGGATACCGGCGGCTGCGCTTTTCGCGCTCCTCATCCTGCCGCTCCTGGTCCCAGGGTTCCGGGAACCGGAGCCGGCGCCAGCCGCGGCTTCCGCTGCTCCGCCTACCTTGGACGGTCCGGAGCCGCACGCCGGGAGGAGCGACCGTCGTCCCGATCCTGCGCCGTCCGCACCAGCGTCATCCGCCTCGCATTCGGATCCTTGTGATGCCGGCGGAGGCCGTGGTCTTTCGCTGTCCCAGGGAGGTGGGGAAACCGTGGCGGGCCGCGATGCCGGAAGCAGAGAACTGCCCCTGGCGCGGGCGGCGGGACATCTGATCGGATTCGTGCGCCGACGCCCTGCGTTCGCAGTCGCGCTTTCGGCGGTCCTTACGGTGCTCGCGTGCGCCGGCATCCGCCGCGTGGAATTTTCCGGGGATCTCGAACGGCTGAACGGCGTGACGGCCGGTACGAGGGCCGATGAAGATCGCCTGCGGCGGAACTGGGGGGGTACCATCGGGCTGACGCTGGTCGTGGTGCGCGGGGGGTCAGCGGAAGAGGTGCTGCGGGCCGCGGAGGCCGTATCCGGCGCGATCGAACCGCTCCGGCGGAGCGGCGAGGTGCTCTCCTTTGCCTCGGTAACGGCGCTGTGTCCGCCGGAGGAGACGCGCGAGGCCAACAGACGGCGATGGGAGAGGTTCTGGAGCTCAGGGAGAAAGGAGGAAACACTGGGGACTCTGGCCCGGATAGGCAGGGAGATAGGGTTCAGGAGCGGCGCATTTGAAGCCTTCGCCGCCCGTCTCGACGCCCGGCCCTCCGACATCACGCTCGAGGACACGATCCGCTCGCCGTTCGGCCGCATCCTCGAACCGTTCGTGGCGCGATCCGGGGATGGCTTTCTCGCGGCCGCGCCCGTGAAGCTCCGCCGCCACGAAGACCTGCCGTTGCTGGAGGCGGCCGTGCGGGCCGCCGTACCCGATGCCGTCGTGCTCAACAGGAGGGCGCTTGCGGAACAGATGGCCGGCGGGGCAAGGGAGGGGTTGTTCCATTACGGGGCGCTGGCCTGCGCGATGCTTGCGGGAATACTGCTGGCGGCGCTGGGCAGCCCGCTTCCGCTCCTGGCTGTCATGCTGCCTCTGGGCATCGGGATATTGTGGGCGCTCGGTCTCATGGGACTTGCCGCCATCCCGATAGATATCGTCAACTGCGCGT
The DNA here is from genome assembly GCA_026417845.1 of Planctomycetota bacterium. Classification (GTDB taxonomy): domain Bacteria; phylum Planctomycetota; class SZUA-567; order H5-PLA8; family CALKMO01; genus CALKMO01. The sequence continues at coordinate 2,669 of JAOACM010000440.1, forward strand.
TCATCGTGCTGGTTGTCGGCGTCGGGGTGGATTACAATCTGTTTTTCCTCTCGAACCAGCTGGGAGCGCGCCGGGGATCTGTAGAAGGACTGGATGCCACGGCCGGCTCGGTGGCGTTGTGCGCCCTGACGACGGTACTGGGTTTTGGCGCGCTGCTTGTGGCCGGCCATCCGGCGCTGGTCGGCATAGGCCTGGCAGGTCTGATCGGAATGATCGGAAGCCTCGCCGCCACGGCGCTGCTGGCTCCCCTGCTGGCCGATGCCCTGATGGTTTCCGACGATACCGGAGCTTCGCCGAGGCTGCGCCATTTCCTGTCGGCGCTCTGGTGCGCGGCATGGTTCCTCGCCCTTCAAGCCGTAATGCTTGCCGTCGTCCGTCCGATCGCCTCCCTGCTGGCCGGAGGCAGAGAGCGGGCGGAGCGCGTGGCCAGGCGCGCCGCCAGGGCAGCCTTCCGCTTCTTCTGCTCCATCGTACCTTTTGTCCGGATATCGCGGAGGGGGTTCGATGCTGAGACCTTCGGGCGCCCGGCGGTAATAGTGAGCAACCATCAGTCCATGCTGGATATCGCCATAGTGCACACCCTGCCGGCGGACGTGAGGATGACCGTTAAACGGAAGTGGTACGACGGAAAGTTCGCTGGACTTTCGGCGCGCGCGCTGGGCCACATACCAGTGGCGTCGGACGATCCGGGGGGAGAGCTGGAGGCCTGCCGCCGCGCCCTGGAGGCCGGCTCGTTCGTGCATTTCTTTCCCGAGGGGCGACGGTCGGTGGACGGTTTCCCCGGAAAATTCCGCCGGGGAGCTTTCAGACTGGCCGCGGACCTGCGGTGCGACATATTGCCGATCGTCATATGCGGTTCGGCGTTTGCGGTCCCGCGGGGAGCCGTCTGGATCGAGGGGGCTCCGGTAACCGTCACGGCCCTGCCCCGCATAACGCCCGAAAACTTCGACTATTCGCTCGGTCCGAGGGCGCTCATGGAGCACGCCAGGGAAGCGGTTGTCGAGGCGTACAGGAAGGAACTCGATTCGCTGCTCTCTCCGCGCCTGGTCCGTGCGCGCGTCCTCCGTCTTTACAGGTACAGGGGCGTGTTCGTGGAACAGTTCGCGTACTGGAAGACGCTTCTGGATACCCTGTTCTCCGCCATAGACAGGCTTGTGCCGCGTCAGGG
>JAOACM010000441.1 GCA_026417845.1 Planctomycetota bacterium
GTGCTATCCGTCGGACCACCCGGGCGGGAATTTCATACCGAACTGGGCGCTTTTCTTCGTGCTGCAGCTCGAAGAATACGCCGCCAGGTCGGGGGACCGGGCGCTGGTCGGGGCGTTCCGGGACAGGGTTCTGGCGCTGTTCCGGTACTTCGACCGTTTCCGGAACTCCGACGGACTGCTGGAGAAACTGGAGAAGTGGGTGTTCGTCGAATGGTCCGAGGCCAACAGGTTCACGCAGGACGTCAACTACCCCACGAACATGCTCTACGCCGCGGCCCTGGACGCCGCCGGGCGGATGTACGGCATCCCGTCGTTCCGGCGCCGGGCAACCGCCGTCCGGCGCGCCGTGCGGCGGCAGTCGCGGCGGGAGATATTCTACGCCGACAACGCCGTGCGTAAGGACGGAAGGCTTGCGGTCACGGACAATTTCTCGGAGGTCTGCCAGTGCTTCGCGTTCTACTTCGGCGCGGCCGATCCGGAGAGAGATGCGGCGCTGTGGAAGATACTGCGCGACGAATTCGGCCCGCGCAGGCGCGAAACGAGGGCGCACCCGGAAGTCCACCATGCGAACGCGTTCATCGGGAACGTGCTGCGGCTGGAGGTGCTGTCGAGGTACGGACTCTGCGCGAAGGTCGCGGAGGAACTGATCGGCTACTACCTCCATATGGCCGAACGGACCGGAACGCTGTGGGAGAACGACGACGCGCACGCAAGCTGCAACCACGGGTTCGCGTCTCACGCGGCCTGCGTCATCCTGCGCGATGTGCTCGGCCTGTTCGCGATTGACGCGCCCGGCAGGAAGGTGCGGCTGCGCCTGGCTAGCGTCCCTGTCGAGTGGTGCGAAGGCCGGGTGCCGGTCGGGGACGGAGGGTTCGTCTCGTTGTCGTGGGAGCGGCGCGGCCGGAAGCTGCGGTACCGTCTGACCGTCCCGGCCGGGTATGAGGTCGGGATCGAGAACCCCGACGGGATGGAGCTGGAACCGGAGGGCTGACGGACGGCGGGCGGGCGCCCCCGCGCGCGATACCGGAGACGCTCCCATTGGAGTCAATACCTGCCGGGGATCCGGTTGCGCCGCTGGTTCGCGCAGGCGGCTGCCAAGAGGACGCGGCGGGCGGCTATTTCCTCCCCGGCAGCATCCGGAAGCCGATCTTTATTGGTACATCGCCGGCGGCCGGGTGTTTTTCGTAGGCGACGAGCGTGGTCCCCGCGCCGTCGGATGCGACGGCCGGCTTGATCGCCGGGCTGTCAAACTCGCCGGACAGCCGGACCTTGGGCCCCGCCTCCCCCGTTTCCGTGACGCGCGCCGCGAACACCGCCTCGACCAGCCGCTTCGAGTTTCCCCTGCGGCCGACGGGGTTCTGGTCCCACTCATCCCAGGCAGCCACGAACGAAGCCCCATCCCACGCCGCGCGCGGGTTGCGTATGCGCACCGGACAATTCCACGGCGGACCAAGGACGCCCGACAGGGCCAGAGACTTGACCGGTCGCCCGTCGGCGTCCAGTACCATAGCGTTGGCGTCGTTCGGCGGCGCACCTCTCGCCCAAGGCGCGTTGGTAGTCCACACAAGGAGGCAGGTCTTGCCTCCAGCCGCAAGGGATGTCGGGAAGGTAGAATGTTGTCCTCCGGGCCCCTTCCTGGCCTCGCTAATGGTGAACGTGAAGGCGCCCGCCGGCCTCCCGTTTTCCACAAACCGGCAGGCCGCGAGCGGCTTGTCTTTGACGTTGAGGCTTACGGCCAGCCAGAAGAGCAGGCTCCTGCCACTGCCGGGAACCGCCGCGACCGACGGGTTGAAGAGCTGATCCTTTCCCCATCCCCCGGAGATCTGACTCTCTGCCAGCGCCACGCCTCCCACGTCCAGCACCTTGCCTTCCGGCGAAACTCTGGCGCCGTATACCTGGTACTGCGATCCCGACCGGAAGTCCTGCCAGACGACCTGAAAGTTCCTGCCGTCCCACGCCACGTCGGGCAAAGCCTGGTTGTGCGGGCCGGCGCCGACAGGTATGCCGTCGGGGTCGAGGGTCTTCCCGTCGGGAGCAACCCGCGCCGCGTATACGTCCCAGTCCTTCCCGTTCCGCAGGTCCTGCCATACGAGCAGGAAGACGCCCCCGCCGAAGGCAGCCATCGGCCGCTCGCGAAGGTCGGCGGCCGCCGACACTACGAACGGCGCGGCGTCCATGAGCCTGCCGTCCCTGTCCACCCGGCAGGCGACGATCTTCGCGTCGAACTTCAATCCTTCCCTGAGGTCCCCCGGCGCAAGATGCCCGGATCGCCAGGCGACGAGGAACGCGTCCTTCCCGAAGGCGACGGCGGGAGTGTATGCGTCCTTCCCGTCTGCCGGGGGCAGGAACGCCTCGGTCGAGAACTCCTCGCCCGCCGTCGCACCGTACGGAACGGCGCAGACGAATGCGACGGCGACGGCACCGATGCCGATGAAAGCGTACGAAGGCAAACGCATAGGCGGCTTTCCTCCCCCGCGTATCCAGCGGACTACTGTACCCGGCGCCAGAGGAACTGATAGGTCCCCATGAAGCTGCCGTCCTCGAACCACGTCGGCAGGACGGCATAGGTGACCTCCGGATGCCGCCGCCCGCCTTCCCCGATGAACACCCCCTTCGTCGAGTCGAACTTGTAGAACCACTGTTTTTCGAGGTCGAGCCTGTAGAACGACGGGTCGTCTATGCTCCCGACGTACAGGAACCGCTTCCCGGGATCGTCCGGACCGAAGCCGACCGTGCACTCCCCGTACATCCTCGTCCCCTTGAACGGTCCCGGCGCCGCGCCTCCCATCCCGCCCTCCCGCGCCGGCCCGTCCATGCCCGGCATCGGCAGGACCCCTCGCAGCGAGCCGTCGCGGATATCCCAGTACCAGACGTACCAGCTCTTCGGGCGGTAGCTTGAAGCATAGATGCGGCCGTGGACCTCGTCGGCCGCCAGCGAATTCGAAAGGGCGTTCAGCTGTTCGGCTGTATCGAGTTTGACCGTATGGACCGCCTTCCACCCGTCCTTCGGATCGAGCACCACCAGTTCATGGCTGTAATTAACGACATACAACTTGCCGCTTTCGCCCACTGCGACGTTGAGGGGAGTGGCGGAGCCCGTGGCCAGCGTAGACACCTTCTGCTCGGCGAAATCCAGACATCTGAGCCGCGCGTCCCCCCACTTGTCGCTGATCAGGTATGCGTACCGGCCGTCGGGCGATGACGTCTCCCGGAACGCCTGCCGCGGGAGGTAGTCGTCGCCGAAGAAGCGGGCGCGCGAGAAAGGGCCGTCGAGATAGCCGGCCGCGCCGGCGGTAACTCCGTGATACCGCTCCGTCTTCGCGTCGTAGGACATGTACACGTAGCGTCCGCTGCTGGACAGGCCCGAATGGAGCAGCGGCCTGCCGATGGTCCTGTTGATGATCTCGCGGCGGGGGCCGTCGAGCTCCCCCATGCTGTAGGTCCCGCCCACATCAAGCCCCGCGAACCGCTCCTTCGATTTCTCCCACCGTGCATCGGGATGCCAGACGGGCGTGGCGAATCTGCACGCCTTTTCCTGCCGGCCGTCCGCAACCGGTTCCCCGGCAGAAACGCCGGCCCGCGCCGCAGCCAGAAGCAGACAGCAGGCCGCCGCGGCCAGAGCCGCGGGCCCGGCGGCGCCTTCCCCGCGCGTGCCCGGGAATATGCGGATATGATCCATGCGTATCCTCCCCCTTATGTCGGCCCCGCGCCGGCGGACCGCCTCCCTCCGGTCGCGTACCGCCTCGTGCCTGCCCCGGATCAGGACCGGGACGGGATCCCCTCTTCCCGCCTGGCCGCCTCCGCCGTTTGCCGAATCATATATACACC
>JAOACM010000442.1:0-243 GCA_026417845.1 Planctomycetota bacterium
AGGGAAAACGCAGTATCTGGCCTGACGCTGCCCTGTATCTGCCCCGCGCACCTGCGGCCTATACACCCGGCGAAGGCGGACAAGTTCGCCGGCGTCGCACCGCACGCTGTCTCATGGCGGGCTGGGAAAAGCGATCTGCCGGCTTCCGGAGGCGCGTCGCGCAATCGTTCTCTTTCAGAAAACTCCGGAGGATTCGCGATCATGCGGCGGTGAGACGGGCGGTTTCGGCCCGGACAGGAATTC
>JAOACM010000442.1:253-3802 GCA_026417845.1 Planctomycetota bacterium
CCGCCTCGACAAGCCTCTCTGGTGCCGTGACCGTATGGTGCCGGGTCGGCAGCGACCTGAGAAACGCCCCCCCATATCTCCGCGTCAGCATCCTTTTGTCCGATATTATGACGACACCGCGGTCCGTCCGGCTTCTGATAAGTCGTCCAAAGCCCTGTCTGAGGCGGAGGATCGCGATCGGGACGCTGAGGTTCATGAATGGGTCCATGCCGCGCGATTCGAGAAGCTCGCCCCGCCCCTGGTGTATCGGGTCCGTAACTACCGGAAAGGGAAGCTTGGCGATAACAAGCACCGAGAGGGCGTCTCCGCGTACATCTATCCCCTCCCAGAAGCTGGATGTGCCAAGCACAAGGGTTTTCCCCCCCGCCCGCAGACGCTCCAGCAGCGCTTCGCGCGCCCCGTCAACACCCTGCGCCAGCACATGGAATCCCTCTCCGGACAGCCTGCTCTTCAGGACTTCGTAGCCCTCCTCCATCGCCCTGTAGGATGTGTACAGCACCAGCCCGCGACCTCCAGCGGCCCTGAACACACCGGCGAGTACGTCGGACAGTCTCGCGTTGAATTCGGGTTCGGCCGGGTCCGGCAGGAAAGACGGAACAAGCACGCGGGACTGGCGGGCGTAGTCAAAAGGCGCCCCAACGACCAGTTCGGCTACCCTCGAAGGCTCCATCAGCGACAGTCCGAGCCTGTCTCTGATGAAGTCGAAGCCCGGACCGCAACGGAGGGTGGCGGAAGTCAGTATGAACGATCGCATCCTGCTGAAGAACTGTTCGTACAGGAGCGGGCCTACCTCAAGCGGGGCTGCGGCAACCCTGAAAACTGGCCGGCCTTTCTCGCCGCGGCGTTCGACGAAGTACACGTGGTTCGGTTCGGAGGCCTTTGCCAGGAACTCTACGTCTCCTATCAATTCCGCCAGGGAAGCTTCCGTGGCGGCCAGTTCGCGGCCGTACTCATGGAGGCGTCTGAGGGAGGAGGAGCGGAGAGGTCTCAGGGCATCGGCGGCGGCCTCGATAGGGCGGCGGACAGCGCCCAGGATCGAGACGAGGGCTTCCTTGGCAGCCTCGACCTCTTCGCGCCCCGATGGTGGCATTGCCCCGGCAGAAAAGCGCTTGCGGTCCCAGTTCTCCTCGCCTCCGGGGAGGACGGCGAAGGCATTGAGGAAGCGTTCCAGCGCGCCGGAGACGGCGGGGATCGCCTTCATGGCCTCGATGGCGTGCCGGCGGCACACCGCGGCCGCCTCGCGGTCTCGCGCGCCTTCCGCTGAAAGCGCATGCAGCAGCGACGGCAGCAGACCCTTGCCCTCGGGCTCCTCCTCTTCTCCATCGCCGGCTCTCCGCCTCCGGCCGCGCCCCCGTCCCCGTTCCCGGAACAACCGGCCGATCGTCCGGAAGACCCGCGAGGCCGAGACCTCGCACGTCAGGTGTTCTGTGGCCGCGTCCTCGAGGTTGTGGGCCTCGTCCAGCACCGCTTCCTGAGCCGGAGGCAGCGTTCCCTTTTCGCGGCCGAGTTCGGCGAACAGGAGCGAATGGTTGATGACGACTATGTCGGCCAGATGCGCCAGCCCCCGCGCCCTGTTCACAAAGCACTTCCGGAAATAACGGCAGGTCCTGCCGAGGCAATCCGCGCCTGTAGTGGAGACCCTGCTCCAGAGGCTTCCCTTCGAGTCGGCCAGAATCGGGAAGTTCTCGGCCACATCGCCGGTCTCCGTCCGGACGGCCCAGGCTACAACGGGAGCCATGCGGACCCTCTCTTCGATCGTCAGCTCCCGCTCCGCCTCGCCCAGCACATAGAGCAGCCGCCTCACGCACAGGTAATTGCCCCGGCCCTTCAGAAGGGCGTAGCGGAACTCCATGCCAAGGCACTCGCGCAGGAACGGCAGGTCTTTATCGAAAAGCTGCGACTGAAGGTTCTTCGTGTGCGTGGATACGATTACGGGCCGGCCAGTGGCCTTCGTCCACAGGATCGCGGGCACAAGGTAGGCCAGCGACTTGCCGACCCCCGTCCCGGCTTCGGCCAGCAGGTGCGCGCCCCTGTTGAGCGCGTCGGCAACCGCGGAAACCATCTCGACCTGCTGCGGCCGTTCTTCGTACATTTCCCCCATGGCGCGCGCCACAGGCCCTTCCGGTCCTACGGCCTCGACCGCCCGCCCGGCGTCCAGCGCCATGCACTCCTGGTCCCTGGCCTCCGGATCTGGAGCCTTGCGTCTCGCCTCCGCAAGTTCCCCGAAATCTTCGAACAGGTCTTCCATGGCGAGCCTGCGGGCCGCGAACTCTCCCGCAAACCGGGCCGCGGTCGCCATCGCCTCCGCCTCGCGCATGACATCCGCAACCGGCCCGCCGGCAGGCGCTAGGAGGTAATTGATCTCCGCGAGGGCCGGGAGCGGGATATCGAGTATCCGCTTCCACAGGACGCGGAAGGCGGCACGCATCGCCCGGGCCCGCGAGGGCGGCGTGGAAAGATCGGCGGTCATTCCCAGATGCCGGAGTATGCCCGGCAGGTCGCGCGACGGGCAGGCGGGATCGGCTATGGCCGCGATGTCGCCCAGACCGATCGCGCCGCCATGCGGCGGGGCTGAAAACAGGCGGGAGAGCGCAGCGGAGGCGGTTTCGGAGTCCTCGACTATCGTCGAGGCCCCGCGCAGAAGCCGCATGAGCCTGGATGCGGCGTCGGGGAAAGGAATCGGGGATGCGGCGAGCTCCTCAGAGGCGCCAAGCTCCTGCAGGATCCGCCGGCTCGCTCCGCCGCGGATACCGGCGGCTATCGTCTCCTCGATATCCGGGACCGGCGCGCCGTCCCCTGCGGACGTTGCCTCTTCCAGACATCCGGCGGCCGCCGCGACCGTATCGTCAAAGCAGACGGCCGCCAGCGCGACCTCGCCAGCCTCCGGGTCTTCCGGAATGCGGAGTGATATGTCGAGGAACGCCAGCCGAAGCCCCATTTCCTTCCCCCTGCCCGATCCGTATCCCGCCATAATCAAGCTGACCCGATCCGCCCGATCCAGGGACTTTTCCATCCATGCAAAGGCGGATGCCAACGCGACGGGCCGGATCGCTGATGCATCCGGCCGGAAGACCATGCGTCGCCGCGACAGTGTCTGCGCCGGCACATCATCCGCGCCGGTTCCTTCCAGCCGCGCTCCTGCACACTCACGCCCGGGCGCTCCGTCGAAGGCGACGTCCGGGTGTACTGCCGTAAATGCCAAGTCTTTGGGCGGCCTGCGGGAGACGGACCAGGGCTCATATCCGGGCCGCGCCCTTTGAGGCAGGGCGGACGGAGACGAATCAGACCTCCAGCCCCGCACATTCCCGAACTCCACTGTTACGGCCACGCACCCGGCCGGTTGCGGCGCCGGCAACGCAGGTCCCGGATGTCCCGCCTTCGTACGGGCCGTGATTCGTGGCGGGGCAGTTGAGAGTACGCTATCGCGGATGGCCCTCCCCCCCGCACTGGGCCGTGCGGCTGCCTGCCGGGGGAACGGTTCAACCCTTAAGTATGGCTATCGGGCGCAGCGCGGCTGTCAGTCTGATCAGCCCGGCAGCTTCCATGTAT
>JAOACM010000443.1 GCA_026417845.1 Planctomycetota bacterium
CCCCCCCTCAAAATCGTCCTCGAATATAAGCGTCCACCCGCCGACCGCCTTCTCCCGCTCCTCCATAACCTTCCAGTAACCGGCGACTCCCACCCCCGCGACCAGAACCAGCATCACGACTGCGGCTGTCCACCCCTTGTGCTTCGCCGCCTTCTTCCTCAGCGCGTAAAACACGCTCGCCCGCCGCGCCAATACCGGCTCCATGTCCAGAAAACGCTTCAGATCCTCCGCAAGCTCCCCAGCGTCCCGGTACCGCCTCCCAGGGTCCTTCTCAAGACACTTCAGAACTATCGTCTCAAGATCGTACGGCACCCTCACCCCGCGCCGCCGGAACGGCAGAGGCTCCTCCTCGACCACCTTCCGCAGCGTCGCCATCATACTCTCGCCGACATACGGCGGAACCCCGCAGAGAAGCTCGTACATCATCGCCCCGAGCGCGTGCACGTCGCTGGCCGGCGTCACCTCCCGCGACCGCCCATCAGCCTGCTCAGGCGACATGTATCCGGGCGTGCCCATGCAGACGGCCGTGCCGGTCAGCGTAACTCCGCCCTCTTCGGTCCGCGCCAACCCGAGGTCCGACAGCTTCGCCGCGCGGAAGTCGAGCTCTTCCGTCGCGGCTTCCGATCCGGCGCCTCCCATTCCGGCCCCGCCGCCGATACCCGCGCCGATGCCGGGCCGCCGGTCCGGTTCCGCGCCGACCGGCCTGTGGCGGCCTGTCGCCGCCGTCCGCCGCCTGAACGGGATCAGTATGTTGTCGGGCTTTATGTCACGGTGGACTATGCCTTCCGCGTGCGCCGCCGCCAGCCCCTCGCACGCCGCGATGCATATGTCCAGCGCGTCCGCCTCGGGCAGCCCGCCGGGCCCGCCGGCCGCAGTGCGCCTGCGTATCAGCGCCCCGGCCGTCGTCCCGCGGACGTATTCCATCACCAGATAGTAGACGCCGCCCTCGCGGTTGACATCGGTCACCTGCACCAGATGCGGCGAGCGCACGGCCGCCGCCGCCTGCGCCTCGCGCACGAAGCGTTCGACGACCTCGCCGGACTGCTCGGCCAGATGAAACGGCAGGACCTTGACGGCCACCTCGACCTTCAGCCGCGGATGTATCCCGTAATACACCGCCCCCATGCCGCCGCGGCCGATGCGGGCCAGCAGCGGTATGCCGCCGAGCGTCGGGGCGGGAAAGGGCAGACCGGGGACCGGCGTCCTCGGCGCGGACAGCACGATATGATCGCCCGAAAGATCCTGAGGCGGGATGGACGGGGTGATCCCGCCGGGCCAGTCGCTTCCGCCGAACCTTCCGCCGCTTCCAGGCATAAGGCGTTCCCCGGAATCCGGACCAGCGTCCGCAATCCGACTCATTTCCGCCACCCCGGTATATTTTGCAGTGTATCATTCGAACCGCGGAGAATCAACGGAGCGGATGCCGGCGCCGGACGGCGACTTCCGGACGAAGGACAGGGACGTTCCAGGCGCCCGGCGGAGGATGGCAGGAGCAGCCACCACCCGGAAAGGATGCGGGGCGCTGCCGGCCCGAAGCGCGCCGGGACTGCTACGCCCTGTCCGGCACGCGCCTGATCCGGGGATCGGTGAACACGTCGGTCTCGTCCCTGCTGGTGCTGCTGAACCCGGATACTATCGCGCCCTCCGGACCGGCCTGAAACCAGTGCAGTCCGGAAGCCTCCAGCCGGACCTCACGGAACGCCGCGGGAACCCCGGGCGTCGCAGGAGTTTCTGGAACAGGCTCTACGCTCCCCTGACCGCCGCGGCCACGGCCGCGCCGAGTTTCCGGCAGGCATCGAGGTCCCCGGGCTTCGGCTGCCACTTGGCCCTGACCCCCGGCGCGACGATCCGGACCCCGCTCCCCGTCAGTCGCTCTTCGATCAGCTTCACGCATTCGCCGCTCCAACCGTAGGAACCGAACGCGGCCCCGATCTTGTTTTTGAACTTAAGTCCCTCGATGTCCTCCAGGATCGGAGAGACGGACGGCAGCAGTCCTCCGTTCAGGACCGGGGAGCCGACGATGACCGCCTTCGAGCGGAATATCTCGGCGAGGACGTCGTTACGGTCCGACAGCGCCATCCGGAATATCCTGTGCGGAACGCCGGCGGCGGCCAGTCCTTCGCCGATTGCCTCCGCCATCAGCCGCGTCGCCTCCCACATGGTATCGTAAACTATGACGGCGCGTTCTTCGGGGATCTGCTCCGCCCACTCGCGGTATTTTTCCACTATCTGCATGGGATCCTTGCGCCATATGACTCCGTGGCTGGGAGCAATCATGTCTACCGGCAGCTTCATGTCGAGCAGTTCGGATATCTTCTTCGCCACCCTGTCGCTGAAGGGAGTCAGGATGTTGGCGTAGTATTTCAGCGCCTCGCAGTAAAGCTCGTTCCGGTCCACCTGGTCGTTGAAACGGAAGTCGGTGGCATAATGCTGGCCGAAGGCATCGTTCGGCATAAGGATGTTGGAGCCGGTCAGGTACGTGAACATGCTGTCGGGCCAGTGGAGCATGGGGGCTTCCACGAAGACGAGCTCCCGTCTGCCGAGGCTTATGCGATCGCCCGTGCCTGCGGCTCGGAAGTTCCATCGCTCGTGATAGTGGCCGGGCACGCTGTCCATGCCGCGTTTCGACACGACGACTTCCGCCTTTGGCGCCCAGTGCATCACGAGGGGCAGGGCGCCGGAATGGTCCGGCTCGGAGTGGTTCACGACTACGATGTCTATCTTCGAAGGATCGGTCACCTGCCGGATGTTTTCGATCAGCCTGTCGCGGTATGGTCCCCAGACGGTATCCACCAGCGCTATTTTTTCGTCCACGACGAGATAAGCGTTGTATGTGGTGCCGCGGTGGACGGACAGTTCGTAGCCGTGGAAGTGCCTTATGCTCCAGTCCACAACCCCTACCCAGTACACGCCATCGGCGAGTTTTTCGATCATGTTTCCCTCCTTCCCTCGCTCCCTCGCCGTCACACGCCCGGCCGCGGCCGGTCTCCCGCGCCGGCAAACCCGGCGCGTCGCGATTCCATTTTTTACCTGCGCGCCCGCGCTGGGCAAACGCAGAATCTCCGTTCCTCCGTGTTCCGGGGGCGCGGCCGCGAATACAGGAGCAGACAGCCCAGGCTCCGATCAGGATCCGGGCGATGGCCGCAATTGCGGAGTCCGGAACGTCATTGGGGGCTGAAGGACTGATCCGCCTCTTCCGCCCGGTCCGAAGGGCGCGGACCGGATATGTGCCCGGGGTGCGTCCCTCGTGGGTCGATCTAACGACCCTGCATTTACGGTAATGCTCCCTTCGGATCCGGCCGTCCGTTGCTTGCAAGTTCCTCCTGGCGGGTTAAGGTTCCGTTGCCTCGAAATGCCGGTCTGGACGCGCGGCATGGCGCGCGGCGGCGAAGGTCGGGCGGCCCGTTGCCGCCCGGAAGGAGAGCACGCCAGAGCAAGGAGTCCCGGCACCGTGGATTGTTTCGACGAGCTGGTTGAGCTCTTCCAGCACGCTCACTACCTCGGCATCTTCGTGGTCCTTGTCCTGTCCGGGATTGGTCTCCCCGTGCCGGAGGAAGTCACGTTCGTAGCGGCCGGGTACATGGTGCACGCGGGCTACACGAAGTTCGTCCCGACGGTAATAGTAGGGTATTTCGGGATAATAGCGGGCGATATCATCGCCTATTACCTCGGCCTGCGGTACGGTTCCCGCCTGTACGGAATGTGGCCTTTCCGGTACATCCTTACGCCGGAGAGGCTGGCCAGAGTCAGGGACTACTTCTGTCTCTTATACACATCTCCGAGCCCAC
>JAOACM010000444.1 GCA_026417845.1 Planctomycetota bacterium
CGAACATCTCCACCATCTGCTTCGCGCTCATCTCCGAGTCGGTGCTGACAAGGTACGCCTTCCGCCTCCGCCCGCCCGCCTCCCGCACGATCACCGCTTTCACCACCGCCCGTACCGGCGGCCACCAGCCGACCACTTCGCGCACCCGGACCGTGACCGTTTTGCCATAGACCGTTACCTCGCAGGTCCGGAATGCCCGGCCCTCTCTGACAAGGGCGCTCAGCTTCGGCAACCATCGCCCGCGCTCCGCCCTCCGCCCACGCCTGCCTGTCCGCTGCGCAGGCGGATGCGGAACGCGCAAACGCGCGTTGCGGCGCGCCGTGGCGATCCGGCCGCTCCGCGAATGCCTGCGCCCCTTGCGAGGGCGGCATAAAATGCCAAAGTCGAGTTCAAGGTGAGCCTGCCCTTTCAGATATTCTCTCAATGCGGGATCGGTGGCATAGTCTGGATGCACAAGCCCCTCCAGCCACATCCCTGCGGCGATAGCGTACTTGTCATATCCCTCAACCCCTCCCGTTCCGTTCGGGCACCAGGAACACGCCGGCGCCAGGTCTGTCCGCGGTCCATCTCATGCGCGCCCCGTACACATCGAGGATGCGCTGAGGCGTCAGCACTTCGCAGGGCGAGCCGAGCGCCGCCGGCACCCCATCCTTCAGCAGCAGCGCGCGGTCGGCCAGGCGGAGCGCCTGGTTCAGGTCGTGGGTGATCATGATTATCGTCTTCCCGCCGCGCCGGTGCGTTTCCTCCACGATGGCCTCGAGGTCAGCCTGCGCCCTGACGTCGAGGAAGTTGGTCGGTTCGTCCAGCAACATTACCGGCGCGTCCTGGTTCAGGCACCTTGCGAGGAATACGCGCTGGCGCTCGCCAGCCGACAGTCTGTCCATTCGCCTTCCGGCCAGCGCCTCCGCCCCGACCGCCGCCATCGTCGCCATCGCCCTGCCGATCCCTTCGCGCGTCTCGAAGAACCCATCGCCCCCGGCCGCGCTCCTTCCCATCAGGACTATCTCAAGCGCCGTGTATGGCAGGTAGGACTCGCGCATCTGCGACATGAGCGAGAAAATGCGGCAGCGGTCGCGGAGCGGCAGGCGGAGGACATCGAGGCCGGCGTAGGAGACCGAGCCGTCGCGGAGATCCGCGGAACCGGCAAGTATCCTGAAGAGCGTGGTCTTTCCGGAACCGTTCGGACCGAGGACCGCCAGCAGTTCGCCGGGATCAGCGGAAAACGACACGCCGCGCAGGACGACCCTGTCGCCGTAGGAGAAGCTCCGGATCGCGACATCCAGCCTTCCGGCGGGAGGCACCGCCGCACGGCGCGGCGTCATCGGTACACCTCCCTTCGCCTCAGCAGCCACAGGAACGCCGGCGCGCCGCACAGGGCGGTTATTATCCCAACGGGGATTTCGTTGGGCGGCATGGCGGAACGCCCGAAGGCGTCGGCGAGGACTACGAAGGATGCGCCGGCGAGCGAGGAGGCCGGAAGGAGCAGCCGCATGTCGGCGCCGAGCAGAGTCCGGACGATATGCGGCACCAGAAAACCGACGAAGCCGATCGGGCCGGCGAGGCTTATTATAGCGGCCGTAACGAAGCTGGTCGCGACAAACACGCGGACGGACAGCCCGGCGGCGTCCACGCCTATCGAGGCTGCCTCGTCCTCACCGAGGTGGACCACATTGAGCTGTTTCGACAGCGACCACATGTAGGCGCAGCCCGCCAGGACTCCGGCCGCCGGCAGTATCATCTCCGCCGGCGACGGACTGCGCATCTGGCCCATCAGCCACAGATGCGCCTCTCGCGAACGGGTGAAGTCGGCCATCAGCGTCAGGAACGTGACGGCCGCCCCCATGAGGGCGTTGACCACGACGCCTGTAAGCAGCAGCCCGTGCGGACCGACGTTTGCGCCGTATGCTCCTCCGCCGTAGACGATCATCATCGTGGCCAGCGCCCCAGCGAAGGCGCCGGCACCCGCCGACAGGCTTCCGCCCCCCGAGACGATCACCAGGACGGCACCGAAGGCAGCACCGCCGGATACGCCGAGTATGAACGGATCGGCCAGCGGATTGCGCAGGACGCACTGGAGCGAGGCGCCGGCGGCGCACAACCCCGCGCCGACCAGCGCGCCGAGCAGCACGCGCGGGAGCCGCAGATCCCAGAGTATCCCCGATGCTCCCGGCTCCCGCGAGACGATGGCGGAAAGCCCCGTGGAACCGGCGCAAATGCCGGCCAGGCACGAGACGGCCAGCACCGCTCCCAGCGCGCCCGCGACGATGGCGAAACGTCCCGGCGTTACAGGTCCCCTCTCCATCCTCCCAGCAGCTCCTCGGCCGTCGCCTCCGGTCCGTCCGTCTTGTATGGCCGGCTCATTCGCCGGATCGTTCGCAGGAGACCGGCACGGCGCCGGCGCGGCCCGCTCCGGAGGTCTCGCGGTCCTTCCCGGCTCCCGCCGGAGCCAGTACGTCTCTGAGCAGGCGGACCGCCTCAATCAGTCTCGGACCAGGTCTGGAAAACAGGTCTCCGTCGGCCTCATAAACCCGCCCGTAGCGGACCGCCGGCAGTCCGGGCCACCTTTTCCAGAAGGCCGGATCGGTAGGGCGCATACCGCTTCTGCCCGCGCTGTCTTTGACCATCCCGGCGATGACTATCGCCTCAGGGGCAGCAGCCACAGCAGCCTCCAGCGAAATCTGCGGATACCTCCCCTTCGCGCTGCCCGTCACGTTCTCCCCGCCGGCCAGGCGTATCAGATCGTCTCCGAAACTCCCCGGCCCGGCGGCCACGATCGGCTCCAGAGAATAGCATAGCAGGACGCGCGGTCGCCGCCAGCCCGCCGGGATCGCGCGCCGACGGCGCCACGATGGCCACCCGGATGCCGCGCCGGATCAGCGCGGCGGCCAGATCGCGGGTATATCCGGCTGCCTCGCTGCCGGCGAGTCTTTCCGATACCAGCAGCACCTTTTCGACGCGAACCTGCGCGGCCTCGGTCTCAGCGGGAAGGGATATCGTCGTATCTCCCTTCGGAAGGCTCTGGAAGGGTATCGTTTCGCCCGGCTTTGCCATCCCTGAGACGCCGGCTCCGCCGCGCCGGAGGTCAGAGAGCCGCCCGCCCGAAGAGATGTCGGGGCCAGAAACAGCCATCGTCCTCCTCCGTCCTCCAGCGTATCTCCCGCCGGCCAATGCGAGCTAGGCGACAAGGTGCTCACGATCCCGCCGGGCCGGAATGGACGGGTAACTGGCAAGGCGTTCCGGCTACCGTCGCGGTCCCGGGTCGCCGAAACGGGACTCGCCCGCCTCGACGGGCGGGCATCCCCGTCCGTCGCCGGCAGGACAGACATCCCGCCCATCCCTCCCGAGCCGAAGCGATTACGATACCCGGATGAAGCCGCAATTTCTGGAGCCACCTCCCGGATTTGAACCGGGGACCTGCTGTTTACGAAACAGCTGCTCTACCGCTGAGCTAAGGTGGCTGAACCCGTTCCGGGGCGCCGCCGTGCCGCCGGCGCGTTAGAACGGCCGGCGCACCCGGACGGACGATCCGGCCGCCGGCGACGCCAACACAACGCAGTGGGCAGACGAGAACGCCCACGCCTGGAGCCGCCTCTACGCGAATCCGCCGGGCGCCTCTTGCCGGCTCCTCCGCCGCCCGGAAATACGATGATATCACGATGCGGATATGGCGCAACTGTAGCTTCCCGGATGCAAGGCGGTTGCGTTGTACGTTATCGCGAGGGAAGTTCTGACCGCGGCAGGAATGCGTTACCCCAGCCGTACAGAGCG
>JAOACM010000044.1 GCA_026417845.1 Planctomycetota bacterium
GTTATTCGTAGCGGTGCTCTCGAGCCGGACAGCATAGCGCTACCACATATACCCGGCACCACTGCGTCCCGCACATATACGGGGCGTTAAACAATTACGCCAGGGAGAGGCCGGCGCGCCCGCGCGGAGACTACCTCAGAACCGCGATCCCTCCGGGTGCGATACGGATAGTCCTCCCCGACCGTCCCGCTCTTACCGCGGCCGTGGAGCGGCCGGCGTTGCGGGCCAATACCCTGCCGGCGGAAGATGCCGTGAGTTCCAGCCGGCCTTCAACCGCCAGTTCGAGCATGGCCTTCCGCAACATCGCTTCCCCTGCCTGCAGCGGCATCCGATAGGTCACCTTATCGGCGGATACGAGCGCGCTCCCTTCGAATACGGGCACGCGGGGCAGATCGGCCCGCCTGGCCGCGAAGGATATCGTCCTGGGCTCCGGGCCGAAGTTGGCGGCCGCGAGGTATCCGTCCGCGATCAGGGCGACCGCCCGCCTTCCGGACCGGAGAACGACGAACTGCTGGGCGGCGGTCTTCTCGTGCCGCTGTCCGGGCGCGACGAGCGCTGCGAGTTCCGCGACCGTGCCCCCGGCGCGGACCTCAAACCCGGGGTCCATCATGCTCAACGTCAGATCATCCGCCACCGCCCACCATGTTTTGAAATGGTGGCGGTTGCGATATACGGCCCCGCCGCTGCCGCGAAACACTATTCCGATGCGATCGTCCACGTTGAGCCATCCCGGATGCCCGAAGGTGCGGACGACGTCGCTCGCTGGATCGTCGCTGACGAACCCGCGAAAAACCTCGCTCCCGCCCGGCGTGTAGATCGTGCGATATCCCCTGCAGTTGTCGCGGACGGCTGCGAATTCCTCGTTTACGATCCGCAGGAAACCCTGCTCCGCCGCCTCGACCGCGACCGTTTCCCTGGCGATCCATCGCTCCCACGACATGGACTTTCCGTCAGGCAGACTGGCGAATAGAACCTCCTGGCGCACGGACCTCTGTGCGCGATCCATAATCAGCGCCGCCGCAAACCCGTCGTGCCGCTCGCATATCCGGATCGAAACCGGATCGTGGCTGTCGGGTTTACCCTTCACTCTGACGGTCCCGAGAAACGAATTGGATGCCGGAGCTACCGTGTAAAGCCCGTCCGGGTTAAGCGGCAGCGCCATGATGCAGTTGCGCCACGAAAACGATGTCTGTCCCTTCGCGTGCCGGTGAAAGAGGAAACCCGAGTGGGGATAACATCGGACGCCGCGGAGCTTTTTCCCTAGATCCGCTTCGGGCGTGGGGTCCGGTCCCGGTCAGTAGATTCTGTGCAGCAGACAGGTCAGGGCGGGGAGATAGATGAGTATCTCGCGCATTATCATCGGGTCTTGGATGTCGCGGCACTTCTCGCAAATGGTCCTGGCGATCATCCGCCCGGCGTTGCCTTCCTGTCTCGTCTCAAGCGTGGCGAGGGCCCGCCGTTCCAGCGCCGCCGCGTCCGGGTCGCCCAGAAGGACGGCGGCAGCGGCGTGGGACGGAGTCCCGGGATCGGGGGAAAGATATGCCCAATCCATACCCTGAACCGGGTGGAAATACCCGTTCCTTTCAGTCATGAACTTCAGCTGTCCGTATATCCGCTCCCGGTTGAACAGGGCGTGCCGGGGCAGCCTGGCGCCGAACGCCCCGTACAGGCATGCCAGTTGCGCGGTATGGAAAAGGGCCGAGGCCGTGTACGTGGGATGCACTATCCCGTGATTCTCCGCCATGTAGTCCGGAAGCAGGGTGAAGACCCTCGTGGCCGCGCCGGACGAACGCACCAGCCTGGATACCGGCTCGCCGTCCTCGATCACGGCCCCATTCTTTTCGTCCTGTGGGGCGGTTGCCGTAGCGAACATCCACCTGCGGGCCGTACGCTCCCAGACGGGCGCTTTCGGATGCCTCCTCAGCAGCAGAGCCGCGGACGCCAGACCGCATGACGTCCACCCATTCTCCTCCGCCTGCGTGTCGGAGTACACTCCGCTCCTGGGCTCCATTTCCCCAAACCTGCCGGCATAGTCCCCGTGTACGGCAGCCAGCATCGCCCAGGTCTCGTCGTCCACCATATCCCCCAGCAGGAGAACTGCGATCGCCATGCACAGAACGGTCGTCCCGCACTGGCTCTCCCTGAAGAACCCCTTCCCTCGCTCGCCCCACTTGGTGCCGCAGTTCTCGGGACGCCCAAGGCCGCGCTTCGGGCGGACGCACTCGGCCGGGCCGCTGTCGTGGGTGAAGCACAGGTAACGGATACCTTTCAGCGCGATCCGGCGCAGCTCGTCTCTGGAGCATCGTCCGGCCTTCTCGTCGTACTCCGGCGAACTGGCAGCGAGCGCGAAGACCAGCGAGCAGAAGGCGGTCTCCTGCCCGTACCAGTGACAGCCTCCAAGGAAGTGGCCGCAATCCGGACGATCCGGCCAGTCCTCGAAATACTCCAGCCCCACCGGAATCCACTTTTCCAGCACGCGCAGAAACCGCCTGCTCATGGTATTCTCGAGATCAGGAATAGCCGCGCGGGGCGGTTCCCCGATCGCTTCAGGGATCATTACGGTCGCCTCCTTTCCCGACCGGCTGCGTCCTGATTTCCGGCGCGCCTTCCGCGCATTTTCAGAAGTCTCAGCATGTTCCCGCCGAGGATCTTCCGCTTGTCTCCGGCCGGCAGCCTCGCTCCGCGGATCCTGCCGATGCCCGCGGTCATTGACATGTCGGTGCCGAAAAGAAGCCGGTCGGCTCCAAGCACATCCGCGGCCATCTCGACGACCCCCTCGTCAATTACGCTGCCGCTGGTATCGAGGTACGCGCCTGGCGCGTTCCGCAACGCCTTTATCGTCCACTCCCAGTCGCCGCCGCCGCAGACATGCGCGCATATGATGACCGCCTCGGGATACCGTAGCGACAGCTCCGCAACATGCCCGCCGTCGGATATGCGCGGCTGCGTCGCCTCATGGTAGTGGAAATGTCCTGCATGCTGAAGGATCGGCACGTTCAGTTCCGCGGCGAGCTCCACAACGGGCCATACCACCGGTTCGTCGCATCTGTACTCGTTGTAAAGCTTTACGCCGATAAAACCGCGACCCTCGACGCACCGCCTTATCTCTTCCAGGGATTCCCTCCCGTACGCAGGGTTGACGTAACAGTACCCCAGAATCCGTCCTGGGAACCGCTTCATGGCCTGCGCAACCCATTCGTTGCATTCGCGGAAGCCCTCGGCCGTGGCGGGCCGGCGCGGAGTCAGGATCGAGCAGCAGAGCCGGTCAATTCCCAGCCTGTCCGCCGCCTCGATCAGTTTCCGGTCCTCCTCCTTCCACCCGGGCCTGCTGCGGTGCGCCAGATGCGCATGGCAGTCAATAATCATGGCCGTGTCTCCTCGCGCATTGAACCCTCGTTCCGGCCCGGCCCCGCAAGCCGAAGACGGTTCGGGCCGGACGCCGGGACCGCCCCGCCTGAAGCGATCCGATCCGTCGAGGCGGCTGCCGGAGCAAAGCGGGTATGGTTCGATCGCCGCGCTTACGGGCCTCCTCCCGGCGGGAAGCAGTCAGTGCCTGTCCAAAAACTTCCCGCCGGATAAGTGGGACTCGCTGAGCGTATAAGCTGTGCGCCGGGGGTTTCCGGGCAGGCTCTAAGAGCCTGCTCAAAAACTCCTCCGGCGCTCAGGCTTCCGGAGCGTCCCGTCAGAGCCGGCCGGATGGTTCCGGACAGGCTCCAAGGCGGAGAATGCGGCGCGCCGCCATCGCCGGCCGGCCGATACCGTCGCGGCCCGGAGCGGCGTTGCCGGCAATACCGGGATCCGTCCCTGTTGCCGATCCCCCGCAGGCCGGAGATGATAGCCCGATGGTCCGGCCGCCACAATTTTCTTGCGCGACGGATCGGACCCGTTCCAATAGGCGCGCAGCGAATGTCGGGGACGGGCCGGTTGCGTTGCTGGTCCGCAGGGGTAATTATCGGAGAAGACGCGACGGGCGGTTACGGGGGAAGGGTGCGCTCAGCTTGCCTTCGGCGCTCTCTGGAAGGCGCCCGGGGTGGAAATCGCGGGGAACGCGGATCCAGACCTGTGCGTTCCCTCTGTACGGCTGGGGTAACGCCTTCCTGCAACTGGCCGGAAATCTTCTCGCGACGACGCACAGCGCAACCGTCTTACTGGTTGGGAGTTCGTCTGGAAGCGGCGGACAGAAGAGCCTGAAATGGGAAAAGGGGGCCGACCGGCGGAACTCCGAACGTGGCTCGCGTTCCCGTCGGTATCCGTCACAATCCCCCGGATTGGATGGCTTGGAGGAAGGCAGTTGAACGGGCGCTCAACCGGTGCCGGAGATTCCGCGCACAGACCATCCTTCGAACTGCTCGTCGCGCCGCAGGGCGGCGCCGGGCCGCGCGCCGGGATTCTCAGAACGTCGCGCGGCGAGGTGCCGACGCCGGCGTTCATGCCGGTCGGCACGCGCGGCGCAGTAAAGGGGCTCACGGTCGGATGTCTGCGAGAGATGGGCGCCTCCATAATACTGGCCAACGCTTACCACCTGGCCATGCGGCCAGGCGAAAAGCTCATAGCCGGACTGGGAGGCCTGCACAGGTTCTGCGGCTGGAACGGCCCGATACTGACCGATTCCGGCGGCTACCAGGTCTTCAGCCTGGCCGCTTCGAGGCGAATCTCAGAGGAAGGCGTCGAGTTCCGCTCGCCCGTGGACGGTTCGGTCAGGTTCTTCTCGCCGGAGGGCGTCATCGGGATACAGGCGATGCTCGGCTCGGACATCGTCATGCCGCTGGACATCTGCCCCCCGGGCGATGCGCCACCGGCCGAGGTCGAGGAGGCCGTGGAGCGGACGCTGCGATGGGCAGAGCGGTCGGTCCGCGCCGCGGCCGGGACGCTGGCGGCAGGTCAGGCGCTGTTCGCGATAGTCCAGGGCGGGACGGACGAACGCCTGCGCCGCAGGTCCGCGGAGGCCTCAATGGCCATCGGCGGCTTCGGAGGATTCGCAATAGGCGGCCTGTCGGTCGGCGAAGATCCGGCAAGGACCATGGAGACCGTCCGCCTGACCGCACCCATGCTGCCGGCGGATCTGCCCCGCTACCTGATGGGCATGGGAAGGCCCGGGGATATCGTGCGGGCCATCGGGTTCGGAGCGGATATGTTCGACTGCGTCCTGCCTACCAGAAACGCCCGCAACGCACAGGCCTTCACATCCCGCGGCACCATCCGGCTGCGCTCGGCCGCCTTTGCCGCCGACGGCTCGCCGATAGATCCTGACTGTGATTGCGAGACCTGCCGCCATCACAGCCGCGCCTTTATCCGCCACTTGTTCCTTGCGGGCGACATGAATGCCGCTATCCTCACGACGATCCATAACGTGAGTTTTTACCTGAGGCTCGTCAGGGACGCGCGGGCGGCGATACTCGAGGGGAGATTCGAGGCGTTCAGGGACGGATTCCTCGCCCGCCTCCCGGAAGGCGGAACGCCCGGCGCCCGATAACTCGCGGCGGGGGGGCGTTGCGCCCGGACCGGATGACGGCCGCGGTCGCGGTTGTGGCGCCGGCGACGGCGCTCCGGACAGCCAGCAGGACAATACGGCAAAGCCGGCGCTCCGCAGCGCATGCAACCAGCCGATCGGGAAGGCAACGCCGCGCGCTGACGGGCATCGTGCGAAAGGAGGCTACGCAAGTGTTTGACCTCGTGACGATAATCGCGCAGACCGCCGAGTCCGCCCCACCGGTCGGAGGCCCCCCCCAGGAACCCTGGGCGGGAACCATGAATTTCGTCGTCATAATGGCGGTCATGTTCGTGATTTTCTACCTGCTGGTCATCAGGCCCGAAAACCAGAGGAAAAAGAAGCGCGAGGAGATGCTAGCCGGCCTTAAAAAGCGCGACCAGGTCGTCACCGTCGGCGGCATGATAGGGATGATCGAGGAGCTCGACGGGGACGAGGTGGTCCTGCTGGTGGACAGGCGCAAGGACGTGCGTATGCGCCTGCTCAGAAAGGCCATCGAGAGCGTTTACGCCTCCCCGGAAACCGAGAAAGCGGCGAAGGATGCTGCAAAGGAAACAGCTAAGGATGCCCCGAAGGACGCAAAAGATTCGAAGGCCGCAGGCAAATAGCCCCCTCCGGACCGGCTGCTGCGATGTCCATGGGTGCGAGGGAGATTTATACGGGCGGCGAAGGATTTGCCCCGACTTTCAGGGGGCCGTAGGATGATGTTTCCCGCGATGTAATTGTTTGCCGCGTCAGGTAGCGGCTGCCCCATTGGATCCCGCCTAGGACCTCGGCGCGTAGCTTTGATCTCGAGACTGCTGCCCTTCCCGCCCGGAGGATTCCGGACAGGCTTAATAACCTGTCCAAGAACCTCCGGCCGGATATCGCGAAACGCCGCGGGGACCTGGCGCCGGGGAAGTTATGGGGCAGGCTCCGACAGGACCGTGCCCGCGCCTGTTCCGGTCGGCCCGGGCCGGACTCCACGCCGACGGGCCGCGGATCGAACGCTTACGCTCCGCCAACTTTGTCGGGGCCGATGCCCATCTTCTCCAGGATGCGCTCGAATTCCCGGTTCGAATAGAATTCGATGATGATCCTTCCCTTGCTGTGCCACTCGCGTATCCGCACGGGCGCGCCGAGATGTTCCCGCAACACGCGCTCAAGCTCCGCTATGTGCGCCGGAGATTTCGGCGTGATTGAGGCCTTGCGGAGCGGATCCGATACGCCCAGCAGCTTCTCCAGCCCGCGCACCGAAAGCCCCTGCGATTCGCACCTCAGCGCCAGGCTGAGCTGCAGCTTCGGATCGCCCACCGACAGAAGGACTTTCGCATGACCGGCCGTTATCCGTCCTTCGCGCACCATCTGCTGGACCGGCTTGGGCAGCATCAGCAGCCTGAGTATGTTCGCCACGGTCGGCCGCGGTTTGCCCAGCCGGTCGGCAAGCTCCTCCTGCGTTAACCCGAAACGATCTATAATTAGCCGTAAAGCAACGGCCTGCTCCATCGGGTTAAGGTCGGCCCGCTGAAGGTTTTCGATCAGCGACAGTTCGAGCGTCTCGCGATCATCTACCGATCTTACGATGGCCGGGATCGTCTCCTTTCCCGCCAACGCCGTCGCCCGCCAGCGTCTCTCGCCCGCCACCAGCACGAAGCGCGGCTGATCCGGCCCCTCTCTCTTGGGCAAAGGACGGATCACGACAGGCTGAAGCACACCATGCTTTTTGATCGAGACTGCAAGTTCTTGCAGATCGTGCTCGTTGAACATCTTCCGAGGCTGATCGGGATTCGGCGCTATGTCCCGTATTGGGACTTCCTGAACTATCGCGCCCTCGGGCAGCGCTTCAGGACTTGTCGAGGTGCAAGCCCCCCCTAAAAGTGCGTTCAGACCACGGGAAGAAGCCTGGGCTACAGTCATGGCAATGCTCCTTTCTTTGAAAAGCCGCTCCGTACCGCCCCCTTCGGGCAGTTGCGCCAGCCGGATCGTCGTCCGCTGAAAGAGAGTCCGCTCCGACCGTCGAAGCGCCGGTCTGTCGGTTCGGACTGGCTTTCTCTACACGCCAGGCGATCCGGCGGACGGGATCGCATGGGCCTCTGAAAAGGGAAATCGGCAAAAGCGTTCGAAAACTGGAGGAAAAACATCCGCTGTAAGCGCGGAATTCGCTTTTTTTGCGGCGAGCGGGCTGGGATCTGGCGGGCAGATCAGGGCAGGAGTGGTCGTCGAGGCGCCCACTGCTGAACTCCGTGCGCTGAAAGAGCAAGCCCTCGAAGCTATCGTGGGCCGCTGGAGTGCCTTGCTCTAAAAACTCCGCCGGGTGCCTGTTCCACGTGGAACGATATGGCTGTGGGACGGGACTGATACATGAGACCTGCTGAGTAACCTGGCTCCTGCGGACAAGGCGTTGCGAATCAAGGGATCGGTACGCACTGAACCTCTATATGTTGTGGTAAAGTCAAAGCAAAATGCGATTTATTGTGCCACATATGGAGGACAAGCGATGAGGACTATTCGGAGCTGCGGACGGATGTTCCACGTGGAACGTCATTGAGTATGATTACAGGACTGTTTGCGAGCCGGTTGCGCTGTCGATCTGAGGAGGCGGCTGTCAGAGAAAACGCGACGAACGGGCGCGGGTGTGTACGTGCAGACTTGCCCCCGCCGCTCCTCTGAAGGACGCCTTGGGGTAAAAATCGTGGGAAACGCTATCCGGCGACTGCAGGTTCTCTTTGAAGGGCTGGGGTAAGACCTCTCGCCGCCCGCGCCGATCTTCCTCCAGTCCGGGCACATCGCAACCGGCTAACTGTTCGCAGACATGGGTTGCCATATGCCGGACTCTTATGCCAGCGACGAGCCGGTTTTCGTTGTCCTCCGGATGGGAGGGAGATTTGCGCAGGTGAGCGCGAGGTCCTACCCATACTGTCCAGAGAGGGACCTGCAGCCGCCAGATAACATAACTTTTTGCGATTTTTACTCCAAGTGGCTTTCAGAGAGCGTCAGAGGCAAGCCTGCGCGGGCCCTGCCAGAACCGTCCGTCGCGTCTCTCAAACGGCCACCCCTGCGGCAGCGGAGCCCAACTGGCTGGCAGGCGAAGCCTGGTACCCCGGCGGGTAGGCCAAATCCGACCTGGTTTTACAAGATACCCCCCCCGGAAGCGGCTCGATAGATTCTTCTATCAATGCGACCCATCGCTGCGTCCTGACTGTTTCCTGCATCTCATGCACCTCAGCATGCCGTTAGACGCGATTGTAAAGCCATTGCCCTGCAATTCCCCCTTATGATGCAGGAGAGGTCCCAAAGCTGGGGAAGGCGAAATGTCCGGACGCCCATATAACGTTAGTCCTTGTAATACAACAAGTTAAGCGCTAAAGCTCGCGGCCCGGAAGACAAACAAAATCGTCCTTGCCACAATAAGTTGTGGAGATGGAAGCGAAGAGAAAACCGGAAGCCGGTACTATTTTATCATATAACTGGTGGTCGAACAGGCGTATGACACTATTTATTGAGGTAAGGGTTGGAGCAGAATGATCCAGTAGTGTTTTTTGAAATTTTTATTCTTGACAACGTGAGAGGTGAACGCTAATAGTGGTAGACAGGTATGGTGCTGTATCTATTAGATGTGTCCAAGGGGATAAAGGCGCTGTGAGCGTTGGAACTCACTAGCGGCTGTCGCAGGCGAACTCCCCCCCCACAGGTTCACTTGTGACACCGCTTTTGAGAGACCGGAGGGCCGGAAGGTCCTCCGGTTTTTTAATTCCGACAACCAGAAAGACTGGGGACCGGGTTCGATGCGAGTGGTTGGGACCTGCGACTTGGGATTTCGAGTACCGGCAGCGCCTCTCAATCTCCAGAGTCGGCATCGTCCTGTCCGTTACTCATCCCAGTCATCGTCATCCTCCCAGTCATCATCCTCCTCAGTGGCGAACATCTTATACGCAGCGATGACCTCCCATTTCGGCCCGGACAGGAAAAGTCCGCCGTCCATATTCACATTGGATATCGCGCCCCTGCGGTTCCTGGATATGTCGGTGCCGGTGGTATTGATGTTCTCGACAGTTTCGTGCCAGAAGCATCGCAGTATGGGGAACCAGTGGCGATCATAAGGAACCGTTTCCTGGGAGGGGTCCAGGGCATCGGTCTCCATCTGCCCGTAGTCGAGCAGGTACTGGTCGCCGTATTCGAGCTGCCAGCTTTTGATCTCCGCCCACGAAAGTTTCCCGTCTCCGTTAGAGTCCACCGCCTCCTTCTCTTTCCCGGCCGGGATGGACTTCGGGAAGCACAGACCTTCAGCGCCCAGCCAGTACGATTCGTCTCTGCACGCGGCTCCGGAAAACTCATACATGTACGAGCAATATGCCATGCCCGGACCTGTCGGCCTTTCGTCGTTCTCAGAGAACTTGAGGGGGCCGTCCTTAGTGCCGTCCGGGTATCCGCCCTGCCTGCCGGCGTACCGGTCGAGCGGGCACAGGAAGACGCGGTCGCCGCCAATATATTTCTCCTCCTGGAGATTGGTCAGGCGGTCAATGTAGTTCTCCCGGTTCCTGTCGTGGTCCATGTCCCACATGAACAGCGCCTTGTATATCTGCTGGAGGTTGTGGTGGCATTCGCTGATTTTGCTTTCGCGTCGCGCCTCAGCGAACGACGGCAGCAGCAGGCCCGCGAGGATGCCCGCTATCATGATGACGACGAGGATCTCCGTAAGCGTATAGCCGCCCTCGCGGCCGCGGCGAACCGGTCGCATAAACCGCTCCGTTCCGAACATCCTGTCTTTCCTCCCCCGTAATTATACTCCCATCCGGCGCCGAAGTAACGCGAATCGCCACGGAATTCCGGCCGGCAGGCGCTGGCGGGAAGAGCAGCCCGGTTCGGACGCCCTAAGCATTCTGATGATCGCTTCCCTTGTCTTGGGGAGGGGCGAGGGCAGCGGAGGCGACAAATGAGGGTGCGCAGGCGGAATGTGACGGCTATCCGGCTTGTGGCGCGGGCATCCCGCCTTCGCGGCTCCGCCGGAAGGCAGGCTGGAAGCCTGCGCCACAAAGGCGGCGCAAGGTAGCGTTCGGCTTCTACCCCGGGCGCCGCCATTTGCGCATGGCGATCCGGGCAAGACGCTACCGTTATGCCGCAGCAGGAGGGCTGCGATACGGCTACGCGCCCGGCAGGCGAATACTTCGATTTTATAGCTGGCCAAGGAAGGGATCGTTCGTTAATATTCCCGGCGCGTTCGAAGGCCGTCGGCGGCACCGTCGGCCGCGGGGAATGTCAGCGAAAGGAGACTTCGGCAATGAAGGTTACAGTAGACAAGGATTCGTGCACCGGTTGCGGCCTTTGTGCCGAGACATGTCCGGCCGTCTTTGAGCTCGATGGCGACATCGCCAAGGTGAAGGTGAACCCGGTGCCAGCAGAGCACCAGGGATCGGTCAAGGAGGCGGCCGAGGGCTGCCCCGTGGAGGCCATCAAGCTGGAGGAGTAGCCGGATCAATTACTCCGGCCAGACGTGCCCTGCCGGAATGGATGGGGGGAGGCCGCTTTGCGCGGCCTCCTTCGTTTGTGGCGAGCCGGTTTGCGCTGCCTGTCCGCATGGGCGGCCGGCAGAACGGATGCGATGAACGAGTGGGGAGGGGGTAAGCGTAATTGTTTGCCGCACCGTATATGTGCAGGACGCAGGGGATGCCGAGTATATGTGGCAGCGCTATGCTGTCCGGCTCGATCGCACCACTACGAATAACAGCCTCAGCCCAGACCCGGTAAACAAGTACCGCGGACGGCACGGGAGCACCATGAACTTCGGCGGCAGGCAAGACCTGACAGGGAGCGGGCTGGCATTACCTTCAACTGACCGTTTTTCTGTCCAGATAATTGGGAGGGGTTGACCGCAGAGCCTGCCATCTTATGCTCCTTCCCCCCCCCCGTCCGACTCGTCTCCGCGAATTGCCAGGAAAGCCCGCACAGGCAGTTGCGCGCGGTCTTAGTAATAATATGCAAGACAAAGAAGTCGCGCGCTTTGCGACAGGGATTGTTGCACCTTCAAGATAAAGGAAGTTGTTTTATGCGTCTTCCGGCGAGTATACTTTTGCAAAACATCCGCCCTTCGCAGAGACTGCGTTTCGGTGGAACCGTAAAATGCACGATCGGACCCGCGGATCGTAACGCCTTATAATTCCATGATGTTAAGCCACTTTTGCAGGCGAATGGCTTTTGTTGGATGATGGCGGCCCTGTTGCATAGAGGTCATAAGACCTTGATGTGCAATGGTTTGTGACGCATTGCCTTGGCGATGCCATTTGTGCGCAACACATTGTTCTATATAGACTTGCAACTTTAACCGCACAACAAAGCCAGTGAAGAAGACCAGAGAGGGCCTCTCTTTACAGGATTTTACCTATTGGCCGTTCGTTTGCTTCTACTTAATCGGGAGCGATGGATCCATGGGCGGGGGGGATCAGGACTCGAACAGGCGGATGGAGGTGCCCCATGATCCGCACGCAGCCCAGCCATGTGATGAAATACGTCGAAGGTCTCGATACCTTCCTGACGTTCCGCGTGTTTTCGAACAACGAGGAAATTCAGAATCTGCTTCGCAAGTTCCATATAACCAGCCGGCGGTCGTATGTTCAGGCGGTGGTGAGGGCCTGCGTGCTCAAGCTGCCGCGCGAACTTCAGGGTAAGGCCGAGGGGATGGATGCCGAGCGGCGCAGGAACATGGAAGAGCACATATACGATGTCTGCGTAAGTCTTAATCCGGCCCTGGATATAAACCGCGTGGTATTGCCGGCGGAAGCACCAGCGGGAGAGGAGGAGCGGAAGGTTTCCAGGAAGAGCGAACCGGACGCCGGGAAGGAGCCGGACCTGAGCAATTTGGAGGCGCGGCTCAGGGAAAGAATAATTGGCCAGGACGCGGCCGTCCGGGCGGTGTCCAGGGCCGTCCGGCGCGCGTATGCCGGGATACGCGATCCGAACCGTCCGATCGGCGTT
Source organism: Planctomycetota bacterium (assembly GCA_026417845.1). Lineage (GTDB taxonomy): Bacteria > Planctomycetota > SZUA-567 > H5-PLA8 > CALKMO01 > CALKMO01. Next base: position 12,437 of record JAOACM010000044.1, read on the forward strand.
TTTCTCTTCCTCGGTCAGACTGGCGTCGGCAAGACGGAGACGGCCAAGGCGCTGGCCGAGGCCATTTCCGGCGACAGCCGCGAAATGGTCCGCATAGACTGCTCGGAGTACAGCCTGCCGCACGAGTATGCCAAGCTGATAGGCGCGCCGCCCGGATATGTGGGGCACGAGCATGGCGGATATCTCTCGTCGGTCATGTCCGAGGTGCACGGCGGAGTGGTGCTGTTCGACGAGATAGAAAAAGCCGACGAGAGGGTCCACAACCTGCTGCTGCAGATAATGGACGAGGGGTTCGTCACGGACGCCAAGGGGACGCGGATAGATTTCACAGATACGATCATAATACTGACGAGCAACATAGGCGCTGCGGAGACCGAGCAGCTGCGCCAGCGCATCGGGTTCGGTACGGGAGGGGAGGCGGTTGTGAGTCACGAGGAGCGCACGGCCGCGACCATCGAGGCGACGCGGAAGAGGTTCAAGCCGGAATTTCTCAACAGGATAGACGAGACGATCGTGTTCCGGTCTCTCGACCGGCAGGACGCCGGCCGGATACTGGACAAGTTCATTGGCGACCTTGAATCCAGATTGAAGCGGATAGGCGCCGGGATCCGGATTTCAAGGGCCGCGCGGAAGCTGCTCCTGGAAAAAGGTTTCAGCACGGACTTCGGCGCCCGCGAGCTTCGCCGGGCCGTAAGGAACTGCATCGAGGCCCCGCTGTCGGAACTGCTCCTCGGTGGAAAGGATGCATCCTGCGGCTATGAAACGGGGACCGGGCGGGCATCCCGGGCGCCGGCGCGCAACAGGACGCGCAGGTTTGCGGCGGGGGTAAGAGGGGGGAAGATACGCATAATCGAGGAAAACAACCGGAGCGCAGAAGCGGCCGGATCCGTCGAGGCCGCGCACCAGGGCGGCAACTCCTCCCCCCTCCCCGCTCAACGCCCCGTTCCGTCCCCGGAGCCGGAACCGGTCGGGGCGTGAGAAGGGCCTGACGCCGGAGCCGGCCCCGACTCCGGCGCCGGCCGCAAGCCTCGGGCGGGCGGCCTGTCCGCATCGTACCGGCGTATCTTGACGGCGATGTCGTTGCGGAAGGGTGGCGCGCTGCACGAAAGGATGCCACTGGTGGCATCCACAATCTCCGAGGCGATTCTCCCGCCCTTATAAGTATCCCAGAACTCGACTTCGTAACGGCTTGGCGGTAACCCCGGCACAGCGATCGAAGCCCTGGGAAAATGCGGGCGGGAGTCGGGGGGAGGCATGTCTTCCATCGCGGCCGGATCGAATAGCCACAGGTACGTAACATCCCTGCCGCGGATACCGAGATACTGGAGACGGCCGCCGGAGGGAACGGCGCCTTCGAATGGCGCGAAATCCTGCCCGCGGCGATCCTCTCCAGACACGAATCCGGCGAAGGCTTTGTAGTGGAAGTACAGGTCGCGGCGGTCTATGAAATCGTACCACCAGAAAAGGGGCGTGCCTCCCGCCAGCGTCATGAATGATGCCCACAACCCTGTGTGGAGATCGGCTTCCAGCCGCGATTCCGTCGTGCCGTCCCAGTTGCCTCCGAATTCGGTTATCAGGAACGGTTTGCGGAGCGGTGCCAGGTACCGGCTCGTGTCCACCGCCAGAGGGTAAAAGGCTCCGGCCGGACGATACCCGTCACCGGTGACGTAGTCGAACAGCGGCGTCCGCGCCATCTCCATATCAATGTAACGGCAATCGGTGGCGTAATGGTTGGTCAGAGGGTGGCCGTAAGGATCGTTTTCGCGGAAGAACGTCATCATCTCGCGCAGCCATGCCTGGGCCGTCGGCGTCCGGTAGAAATGGCGGTTGTCGGCTATCAGATCGTATTCGCTTACCAGTTCGAAGCCCATTATCGTCGGGTCGCCGGCCCACCGGGCTATTATGTATCTGAGCCGGCGCTTGTGCAGTTCTCGGGCTGTCGGATCGGTAAAGAAGTCCCTCACGTTCCGGACCGATCCGTTGTAATCGCTGTACTGGTTGTGCGGCGAATCCTTCCACTCGGGGTCGCACCAGTTCGACATCTTGCCGTGATTGTCTATCACCAGATGGACCTTGAGTCCGTGTTTCCGCGCCAGGGCCAACGCGTAGTCCAGTTTCCATGCATTGTCGAGGTTGTAACGGCCCGGTCCCTGATAGCCCTTCCACCTCGATGTCCACTCGATCCCCAGCCACCACGAGGACATCCATATCTCGACGGTGTTCTCCCCTGCAGCCTCCATCTTCGCGAAGATGTCATCGTACAGAAAGGTGCCGAGGTCCGGAGGTGGCGGCGAAAGGCCGAGCACCTTGGCGCACCTGAGGTCTATCGGCGAGTGGACGTTGTGTCCGATGGGATAGAAAAATCCTCCCGTTTCGTATTCGAAGCAATACGGGTCCCCGCGGCTGACGCGGATGAAGCCCGGGTCC
>JAOACM010000445.1 GCA_026417845.1 Planctomycetota bacterium
GCCCGCGTCAGGCTGGGGCGCCGCCCCGCGAGCGGCCCGGCGAAGATGCCCGCGCGCGGGGTCCAGGCGAATGCCGGAGGCGGAAGTCTGAGCAGGCGGAACAGCCGCATCACCGGGCTGATGCGCATGGCTCCGATCTCCTATCTGCACAGAGGCGACGGAATCAGCGCGGCCCGCAGCAGGGCGAGCGTTCCCGACCCGCTCCAGCCGTATATCTCCCCCCTCACCTCGTCAGATCCGATCGTGCCGATCCCATCTATCGGAGGGGGGACGGTATTATTGTCGGCGTTCGAGAGATAGCGGTCGGAACCTGGGACCGGCACCCAATAGTCCGTCGCTCCGATCCGCCGTCTGTACGCGAGCCGGAAATAGCACGAGAATGTCCCCGATCCTCCAGTAGTGAAGTACAGTTCGACCGCCCCACCGGAATATCTCGCCTGATTTTTTTCGAGGGATACCGCAGAAAAAACAGTATTGCCGGTGATGTTCGCGGCTCCAGACAGTATGATCATCTCGTGTTTCCTCCGTCGAGCGGGGCCGGGCGGGGCGCGGCGCCGGAGCGCCGGAGGCCCCGCCCAGGAGGGAACGCCTCCATCGTCAGCCGTTGATCCGCACTCCGCGCCTCGGATCAATCACGCCGCATCCCCATAGAGCGGCGATCTCGTACTGCACGAGCCAGTAGCCGCCGATCCTGTGCAGGACCAGAGGCAGCCCGGTCTCCGGGTCGGTGTAGGGCAGGATGTTCTCCCTGGCAGCAGGATTCGCTTCGGGGAGTATCGGCTGGCGCATGAGGAGCTTCATCGCTCCTCGCTGCATCGCCAGGTTCACGGTCGGCGTGCCGCCGGCGTTCCTGACGGTCACCGCGGTCCCGTTCGATACTGTCGAGACCAGCGGCGGCTCGATCGTGAGCACTCCAGCGCCAGACCTTGCGGCCTGCGCCGCATATTGCTGGCTTCCCGTCCCGAACGTGATGATGTCGCCCTTCGCGATCGAGCAGCTACCGCCCCCACCGACCGCCAGCGTGATGGACGTAGACCCGGCCGCATGATCGCCCGACACCGTGACGTTCGTCACGCTCCCGGCCGTATGCGTGGGCCGCCGCGCGCTGACGACCGGCTCGAACCCGCTTCAATGGGGCCGCGCCTCGAGAGGCGCGGATACCGCCAGCCTCACAAGCCATTGCAGGACAACAGGTTATAAAGCCATTTTCGAGCACCCCGTTTTTGCACCACGTGCAGAACACCGAAAGTCCGCAAAATCGAGTCATAACCCGTTTCCTGACAATGTCCGCGAGCGCGCCCGGATAGAGGCTTCACCACCGTCGCGCTCGCAACCGGTATGCGCATAGTCAGGTAGCGCTTATTCAGCTGTCAAAGAGCCCCAGATGGAGACTTATTATCCTCAGCAGGTGCCGCCGTGTCCAGCATAAATCTACGGAAAATCCAGGGCATCCGGGCGAGTTGCGGCGGCCGATACGGCGGTAACAGGCATATGGCATCGTCTGCTTCTTTTCACCGTGCATCTCCGCTTCCCTCCAGCCTCTTCTCGGACGCGAACAGACCGAGGCCGAAGTGGCTGCCGTAACCGATGGCCAAAGGTCCTATTACGTCATTCCTGAAGATCAGTCGCACATGCCAAGAGGGGAGTTTTTCGAGGTAGTCCGGGCGGCGGTACAGGGGAGGGGTGAAGCGATCCCGGCCGGAACGGCGCCTGTGGAGAGGCGCTTCCGCCTCTACTAACGGCCTGCCGGCGGCGCGATATCGCGCACCTCGCCGGGGACGTATTCGGGCCTGTGCGAGGCGACGACGACGGCGCCGAGCTTCGGGTCGTAGAAGGCGACCGCGCCGGCCGGCGAACCGTGCAGGGCGTGGAGCGCCATGCCGTAGCGCCAGATGGGCGCGCGGCCCCCGACGACGACCAGCGCGCCCCGCGGGATCTCCGGCAGCGGCGGCAATGGCTCGGCTGGGGTGATGGGGCGGTCCACGCCGATGAGGTAGAAGACAACGCAGCCGGGATCAGGTCGGGCCTGGCTCTCCAAAGAAGATCTCCTTTACCGTGCCCGCATCATCTGCGCGATCGGCGAGGCGCTTCAGTTCGCCCCGCGTGATGACGCGGCAGCCGTAGATCTCCGCGCGATTTCGAATGCTGTCCTCGATCTGCCCCGTCCTGTCGAGGACGTTGCTCGAAGTGGTGACCAGGTACGAGCGGACGCGGAGCGCCCTGTACTGTCGAAGGACGGCTTCGATTTTGTAAAGAGCATCAGCCTTGGGATCGTGGCTCTGGGCGCCGGACTTGCACTCCACGACATGCAGACCGTAATTGTGGATAAAGGCAACGTCCAGATCGTTCGCCTGGCCGGGGGCGATCGAGCCGGAGGCTGTGTCTCCTGCTTTTGCCACCTCGATACCCAAGCGAACATCGCGGAGGTCAAGCGCGCTGGTGTGCTTATCCAGTACGCCCCATACGAAGACTTCCAGCCACCCGCCGGTTAAAAACCCGCAGGCATGCCGGTCGAGGCAGCCCACGAGCGAATTATTTTTGGTCTGGAGCGAGAAGGTCTTGGCCAGCCGTTCGCGCAGCTGCGGGTCGCTTGGGGTGAGCTGACCAGGCTGGAGGTTCAATCCCTTTTTGCGGGCTTTATCGCGATCCGAATCGCCCAGAATCAGCAGGTCCTGGTCGCTGGCGGTTCTGGCAATCTCGCGAGCGCAAACCCCCCACCGGCGGGCGCGATCTTCCGCCTGCCTAACCTTATCCTTCGGTTTGGACAAGGAGAAGCCGTAGCCGGTGATGAATTCTTTGATTGTGAGGTTGTGCATACCCGTCTCGGTAGTGCCGGTATCGAAGAAGCGGAACTCGTTCGGGCGATTGGCTTCTACGTAGAGCAGGCGCGCGCCGAGGGCCTTGAAGAACTCGTAGGCCGCGATGGACATGGGTTTGGTGCCGCCCGTGAGGTTGACGGTCCAGCGGGCATCCGGGTACTTGCCATAGGCGGATCGCAGCGCGTTTTGAATGGCGGGGAAGTCGGCGACGCGATCGAGAGAGACGATGTCGCGCATGTCCGAGTAGTCCAGGCCGCCGGCTTTGAGCGCATCGAGGAAGCAGCGGGATGCGGACTTCCGCTGCATGTCCTCGGATTCCAGGAGAATCAGGCGATCGGGCTTGAGATGATGCACGGAGAGCAGGTTTGGGACGTGCTGGTCGGAGAGGAGGCAGAGGAGGACGTTCATTGGCGGCCTCCTTTTCCTGCCGGGCCTCCGGTCGCTCCGGCTTTCGGGTCCGGCCATCTGTACTGCGGCGGGCGGGCATCATCGTGCAACAACACGTCCACGATTTGACCTTCAGCCAGCTGCGGCGCGCGTTCAAGGCCAAGCGTCAGAATCCCTTCGGGGCGGCCTTCTTCCTGGACCCTGTACCCCTTCCCTTTTGGCCGCGGTCCGAGAATCTTCACTTTGACGGGGGTTCCCGCCTTGCGTTTGGTCTGGGGCGCGCCTGCCGACGTCATCCCAGGCGGCGGCTGTTTCTGATCGGCCTCTTTCGCCATGCGCCCGTAGCCGCTGGATGTCTTTCCACCCACGCCCCAGTTTTCAAGCGCTTCGCAGAGCAGTTGCAAAGCCAGAGCGGCCCACTTTTTCCCCTGCTCGCCCGGCGAATCCGGCGAAACGCACACGAGGAATGAGCCGGTTACGGAAAGATAGGTCACGGGGTTGGGGTCGTCGAAGTCGGTGGGAGGGATCGGTTGCCCACTCTTCGGTCCATCCGTATACGAC
>JAOACM010000446.1 GCA_026417845.1 Planctomycetota bacterium
GGAGAGAAGACCGCCTCATGGCGGAAAAAAGCAGTGGAGATACTTGCCGGCGGGATGCCGGACAGGAGGCGCGTCGCCGCCCTGCTGGAGAAAGGCGCATCTGCGACCATGGAGGACGCTCTGGGTACGGTGCTCATGCCGTCTGAGAAGGCCGTGGTCCTGACCGCCCTGGCCTGCTGCTCGCCGCCTTCACGGACGGAAATCCTGGCGCTGGCCGAAAAACTGAATTTTTACCCGGTCTTTCCGCACCGGTTCCTGAAGCGGGCCATCGCGGCCGTGAGGTCTGGGGCGGGAGGCAAATCTGAAGCCGTGGGGAAACTGGAGTCCGGAGGGAAATCGGCATCTGGCGGTAGGCCCACCGGGCCCGACAGGGAAGCGGGAGCTTACGGGAAGCCGGAAGTCGAAGCCGGGGGCGGGAACTGATGCATGGCCTATTCATAACCCTCCCGCCAGGAAGTCGGGTCCGCAAAAGCTTAGCGCCGGCAGGTTTTCGGATGGGCCCGTAATAGGAGGGGAGGGGAGGGCGTAGAGGGAAGTCGGGGGAGGGACAAAGGAGAAAAACAGGAACAGGGGGGCGCAAACCGAGGGGGAGAGGTCGGGGCAGGGCAGGGTCGAACGCCCCGTGGCGTGAGCCTTTGTGGATGTCTGCGAAGTTTCCGCCAGGCGTGTGGAGAAGAGGCGCCCAAGAGGGATCGCGCGGCCGGATTACCAGCCGTGAGGGATGGGAGACGATCGCGAAGCGAGGGGGGCTTAAAGGATGCGGAAGGTCTACCAGTTTACCGTGGTTCCATCTTTGCCGAAGCGCCTCCAGCCGCTCCGGGAAATAGCCTGTAATCTGTGGTGGACGTGGACGCACGAGGCGCGGGAACTGCTGATGGCTGTGGATCCCGGGGCGTGGAAGGCCACAAGGCATAACCCGATCGCGATGCTGGGGGTGGTAAGCCAGGAGAGGCTGCGGGAGCTGGAGCGGGACGAAGATTTCCTCACCAGGCTGGATCAGGTAAGGAAAGCCCTCGACGCCTACATGACGAGGAAAACCTGGTACGACCAGAAGGCGGCGAAGGGGCGTCGGACGAGGATCGCGTATTTCTCCGCGGAGTTCGGTATCCACGAATGTCTGCCGCTCTATTCCGGTGGACTGGGCGTCCTGGCCGGCGATCACCTTAAGTCCGCCTCCGGTCTGGGGTTGCCGCTGGTCGGCGTCGGGCTGTTCTACCATAACGGGTACTGCCGGCAGTACCTGAGCGCGGACGGCTGGCAGCAGGAGTTCCTCCACGCGAACGACTTCTACAACCTGCCGTGCTCGCTGGAGCGCGACGCGGAGGGGCGGCCGGTAACGGTTTCGGTAGAGCTGGCGCCGCTGCACCGGGAGGTCCGGCTTCAGATATGGCGCGTACAGGTCGGACGCGTGCCGCTTTTCCTGCTGGACTCCCGTCTCGACACCAACCACCCCGACGACCGGGCTATAACGGATCAATTGTACGGAGGGGACCATGAACACCGGCTGAAACAGGAAATAGTCCTCGGCATCGGCGGGTTCAGGGCGCTCAGGGCCCTGGGACAGGAGCCGGAAGTCTGCCACATGAACGAGGGCCACTCGGCCTTCCTGGCCATCGAGCGGATCCGGGTCCTGGTAGAGGAGAAGGGGCTTTCGTTCGAACAGGCGCGCGAGGCGGTGATAGCCGGCAGCATCTTCACTACCCACACCCCAGTCCCGGCGGGCATAGACCGGTTCGGCCCCGATCAGATAGACCGCTATTTCGGGACGTGGTACCAGCGTCTCGGTTGCGACAGGAAGACCTTCCTGGCCCTCGGCCGCATCCGTCCGCACGATGAAGGCGAGCCGTTTTCGATGGCACTTCTGGCTATCAAGACGGCGGGATTGTCCAACGGCGTCTCCAGGCTCCACGGACGGGTCTCGCGCGAGATGTGGAAGGATGCCTGGCCGGACGTCCCGACCCATGAAATACCGATATCGTCCATAACCAACGGGGTGCATATACGGTCTTACATGTCCGACGCGCTGGATGCGCTCTTCCAGAGATACGCCGGAGTGCGATGGTCCTACGAGGCGTGCGACGCGATGGAGGAATGGAACGCGCCTGACAGGATACCGGATGCCGAACTGTGGCGCGTCCACGAAAAATGCCGCGCGGCACTGGTGGCGTGGGTGCGGGAGAGAGTGAAGATGCAGCTCGCCCGGAGGGGCGCCGGCCACGACGAGATCAGGGCGGCGGAAGAGGCGCTCGATCCGGAAGCGCTTACCATCGGCTTCGCAAGGCGCTTCGCCGCCTATAAGCGCGCCACCCTCCTGTTCAGAGACCTCGACCGCCTGGCGGCCATAGTCGGAAACAGGGACAGGCCGGTACAGATCATATGCGCCGGCAAGGCCCATCCGCGTGATACGGAAGGCAAGAAACTGATCCAGGAAATCATCCGCGTGACGAAGGACCCCAGGTTCAGGCGCAGCGTGGTCTTTGTGGAAGACTACGACCTTGGCGTCGCCAGGATGCTCGTCCAGGGATCCGACGTGTGGCTCAACACGCCCCGCAGACCGCTCGAGGCATCGGGCACCTCAGGAATGAAGGCCGCCGCCAACGGCGTGCTCAACTGTTCGATACTCGACGGCTGGTGGTGCGAAGCGTATGACGGGACGAACGGGTGGGCCATCGGCGCCGGCGAAGAATACTCGGACTACGCATACCAGGATGATGTGGAGAGCCGCGCGCTCTACGAGCTGCTCGAAAAACACATCGTCCCCCTCTTCTACGACCGGGGATCGAACGGGATGCCCCGCGAATGGATAAAACGCATGAAGAGGGCGATGAAGACCTGCATCCCCTGCTTCAGTGCCCTCAGGATGGTTCGGGAATACGCCGAGAAGGCCTACGTCCCGGCCGGCGAGCGGTGGAAGGTGTTCTCCGCCGACAACTTCCGGCTCGCCCGCGAGATGTGGGACTGGAAGATGAACCTGTTCATGCGGTGGGCGCAGATAAGGTTCCTCTCGGTAGAGATATCCGGCGGGAAAGAGATGCCGGTGGGATCATCCGTGGGCGTGTCGGCCCAGGTGCACCTCGGTCCGATAGACCCGTCGTGCGTTGACATCCAGATGTATGCCGGTACGCTCAACTCCCAGGGACAGATCGAAGAGGGGGTAGCCTACCCGATGGCCCTCGATCGTCAGTGGAAGGGATCCGAAGGCGTCTTCATGTACAGAGGGAACATTCCCTGCGGCGAATCTGGAAGGTTCGGAGTATCGCTGCGAGCCGTCCCGAAGCATCCGAACCTCCCATCCCCCTTCATACCGGGATTGATTACCTGGGAGCAGGGATGACCGCCCGATCCGCGTGTGGAGAGGGGGGGGAGAGGAGAGGGTAATTGTTTGCCGCGTTCGGGCGGCGCTACCGCAGGGGCGTACCCGAACGGTGCAACAGTGACGTTACCGCAAATGGGTCCGCCCTGCCCGCTGCGCCCCCCACATACGGACACGGCAAACAATTGCGGGAGAGGAAAGACAGGAGGCTCTCCGGTCCCGGATGCAGGGGGTGGAGTCATTTGCGGGCGGGAAGGGCGCGTCCCGCCGGGACGTTCCGGCTGCGGCTGCGGTCGGGGGGCCTCGCGAGCGGTGGGCGCGGCGGCTGACCGGCGAGGCGATTCGTTTCTGAGCGATCTCTGCTGGCGTAACGGAGGCAGAGGACATGCGTCCGCCAATACGATACCCCGAAACGCCATCGGCCATGTACGAGCATCTCAAGTCACTCCTGGCC
>JAOACM010000447.1 GCA_026417845.1 Planctomycetota bacterium
GCTTAAGGGCGTCACGATCAAGGCGTCCGGGACCATATGGGTTCCCGACGACGAGGCGGTGGAAGGAGAGACCGTGACGCTGGAAGTTGGCGGGGCGGTCGTATCCGGGACGATGGACGCGAAGGGGCGGATCAAGACGGATGCGTTCAGTTTCGGACTGAAGGCGGCGCGTGACAACACGGGGAAGCTTATCGCCGGGGAGGCGAAGTACAAGGGCGCGGCGCTGGTGAGCGGGCATGTGTACGGCGACGAACTTGACGCGGCGGGTCTGACCGCCGGAGCGGTTGACGGCGCGGATGTGGACCTCGCGGTCGGGCTTTCCGCGTGGGGTTACGAATACGCCGCGACATGCGGCGGCTTCTGGAAGTCGAACGCCTTCAAGGGGAAATTCAAGGGGCCGGTCAGGTAGTTCGCGAATCGCCCCGCAATCGCCGGCGCCGCCCGGCTTGAGGCGCGGCGCCCCTGTCGTCCGGACATCGGCCGGAAGCGGCGCGAGAGACAGTATGTTCCACCCGGGCGTTTCAGCCCTTACCGGTTGCGCGGTAGAATTGCGTCCGCCGCCGGCCTGGCGCGCGGGCTTGCGCATTTCATGATTGCCTCGCGGGCGACCGGGAGCCGGCGGCCCGCCTGTTTTACGGGAATGACTGTTGCCCTCAGTTGGTGTACAGTAGGATATCGCAATATCGCGACGGCGCGATTCCTGGAAATCGTCGTCGCCAGGCGCCGGAGCGTGCAGGGATATCGCCGGGAGAGCAAGATTGAGAACCTGTCCAAAAACCTCCAGAACGGATGGGCAGGTCGCCCCGGAAACCCTGAGCGCCTGAGGGGGCAGGCAGGTTCTAACTATGGGCATCCAAGGGAGGGAGGAAACGATGTGTCGCGGCGGATGGGGCGGATGGAGTGCGGGCGGCTGGTTCGCGGCTCTGGCAGCAGGACTTCTGCTGTGCGCTTCCGCGGCTCTTCCGGGAACGGCCATGGCCGCTCACCAGGAGGTCTGGGTAAGTACCGATCGCTCAGTGGACTGCTCCTCGCTGGACACCATAATCCGCGACGTGATCAAACCCGGCATGACCGACGAGCAGAAGGTGCTGGCGCTCTTCAACTTCTACCGCGAACACGTCTTCCATTTCTTCGTGACGCCTGACGGCGATCATACGCTGAAATTGCTGAACATCCTCGGCTACACTCTTTGCGGTTCGCAGGCGGCGACCAGCTGCGAGCTGCTGAGGAAGGCGGGGTTCGAGGCGCGGGTGGTCTGCTGGCCGAACGGAGCGCATACATTCTACGAGGTCAAGTATGACGGGAAATGGCACGCTCTCGACACTATGACCAACTTCTACGTCTACACCAGGGGGGAGGACCGGCATATAGCAAGCATGGAAGAACTCAAGGCCGACCCGACGCTCGCGACGAAGGCTGTCGAAGAGAAGAGGGCCTGCCCCGGCTTTCTGATGTGCGGCGATCCGGCGGTCGAGTTCACGAAGGGATTCAGGGCATTCGATCGGAAGGCGAAAGCGACCCCGTATAACCCGAAGGAGCTGCGGTTGTGCAGGGGCATGGAATTCATCCGTTTCTGGAGCTGCTGCGACAGACCGTGTCCGGGAAGCTTCGATCCGAAATATGTCGGCCCCCTGCATGCGTGCGGCGCACGCGACGAAAAATCCGAGGAGAATTTCCATAACTGGGAGCCGTACCTTGTCCGCAACATGGGGACGAAGGTAAAGAGCTACCGGCACTGGGGAAGCGGCCGCGTGCTGTATTCCCCGGACTTCCGCAGGGGCGACCACCTTGACGGGGCGCTGACCGTTGAAAACTTGGCTGCGGGCAGGGCCGGCGAGCCGGCGCTGCACCCGGCGGCTGCCGGTAAAGAGGCCATATGGTGCTTCGAAATACGGACCTCCTACTACCTGACCGAATGCATGCTCCACGTTAAGGGCGCGCGCAAGGCCGAAGCCGACACGCTGAAGGCCGAAATATCGTTCGACGACGGGAAAACATGGACCCCGGCATGGAAGGCCGAAGGCACAGGTCCCGTGGCGGCCGCAGCTGACCTCTCGGACCTCGTGGCGCAGAAATGCCCCGGCAGGTTTGCGTACAGGATGCGGTTCGTCATGCAGGCGTCCGGCGGGCCGGCCGATGTCGGGCTCGACGCGATCTTTCTCCGGACGTCGTTCCAGCACAACATGATGGCGGCGCCGAGGCTGCGACCGGGCAAAAACAGGGTGACGGTCGAGGCGAAACCGGCTGAAGGCGCGGAGTTCGTCCCGTTCGATGTGGTGTACCGCTGGCAGGCCGGGCCGGACTGGGACCGGGCAGAGGTCAGAGAGTTCAGGTGGCGTATCGAGAAAAGCCCGGCGACTTTCGAGGCGGACCTGCCGGAGCTGGAGGGCAACAGGCAGCACCGGATGAAATCGCTGGCGTACAGATGCGGAGAGCTTGCGTGGCGCCCTGACCCTCCGCCTCCGCTGCCCATCTCCGACTTCGCGGCGGATGCCGGGGCGGTAGCCGCCTGGAAGGCGGGCGAAGGGATATCCCTCAGCCACGACGGGAAAGGGATGCTCATCAAGGCATCGGCCGGCGGGAAATATCCTGCCGAGATCGTCCGCGATGGGCTCGACCTGGACGTCTCAGCGCAAAAGTACCTGTTCGTAGATTTCGAAAATCCAGGCGGCTCGTGGCGCGGCCTGGAGACAGGCGTAATCGCCGGGGGCAACCGGATCGCCACGCCCTGGCTGGTCTACTCGAACGAAAGGCCGGGGATAAAAATCCCGCTCACCTACTTCAAGAACATCCCCGGCAAGGTTCAGGGCGTCTTCGTCAGGTTCCCGAAAGCGCCGCAGAAGGACGAGGAGTACAGACTGTACTCGGTCCGCTTCCAGCCGTGGTCGTACGAGGATTGAGGGGGAGAATATCCGCCGGGCGCAGGCCCGGACGCGAGACGTTGCCGGGCACCTGGCGATACCGTGTGCGGCATGAGCGTCCGGTCGTACACAGCGGTGGGGGGGGAGTAACCTGCCCTCACATGTTTGATCCAAGGCAAAAAGTTACTGCGCTGACAAGTGCCTGTCCAAAATCTTCCCCGCCGGGCAGTGGTGTCGCTGAGCGTATAAGCTCCGCGCCAGCGGTTTTCGGATATGCTCTAATTGTCTGCCGCCCCCCATATCGGGACACAGCAGATGGAGCGCATGCGTTCGTGGCGCGTTGTTTCCGCCTCGATTCCTGCGCGCCACCAATAGCGGCCACTACCTGAGAGCGGCAGACAACTACCTGTGCTGATGCGTTGCCAGCACGACGGGCAGACGATACGCGTCATGCGCATGGTCCGACCCTGCTTCTTTGGGATATGGTCGGGGCGGCGGGATTCGAACCCGCGACCTCGTGGTCCCAAACCACGCGCTCTAAACCAAGCTGAGCTACGCCCCGCGGCGCCTTCATCCAAGGGGGGAGTGCCATCCGCCCCAACCGGGCACCGCTCCTCCGTCCTGCACGTCTCGACTCGGATACGCCGGGCGGATTGCCGGGTCCTTTTCGAGAAAGGGAATTCGCCGGACGCCGCCGCCTCCCCTCCGCCTCCAGCCACCGCAGCATTTCCCGCGCAAGCGTGCCCGGCCCCGGCAGCTGATTGCATCCGTCCTCCCGTAAATTGTCAAGAGAAAGGGAAACCAGTCGCACCGCTGGGGTGCATGGCCGTAAATGTAAAGTTTTGGAGTGCCCGCCAGGAATATACCAGCCGCATACATATAC
>JAOACM010000448.1 GCA_026417845.1 Planctomycetota bacterium
CCCTCGGCGCTGGCATGTGCCAGAGCGAGGACTTCAGGTAACAGTACGAACAGCGCGGGACGAAGGCGCAGCCGTCCGCATGCGCCAGCACGAAAAAGTTGGGGCAGACGGTATTCCTGGGCGTCTTCCAGAGCAGTTCGACGAACGGACTCCTGCGGCGCGCCAGCTCGCAGCCGCGCGGCCTTTCTTCCTTCATGGCGGTCTCTCCGTTGCTCTCTCCGGCCCCTCGACCGTCCGTTCGCCTGTCTTCTGGAAAATTTCCGCGGAACCCCCGTGCCGCGCATTATTCGAACTCATAAGACTGTCCGGGCCGCAGGACGACCAGCCCTTCCGGGACCCTGTCGCATATCTCTGGAAGGAATTTCCCCTTCTCGTGATCGGCCAGCTCCTCCTCGGTCAGATGCATGAGGAAGTACTTCCGCGGGGCAAGCTTTTCGATGAACTCGACCCACCCGGAACCGTACCACGGGCCTATGAAGAGCGCATCGAGCCTGCCGATCGAAGGGATGTCGAGTATCCCGGTATTCTCGTTGTCCCCGTCATGGAAGAACCGGAATCCCTGGAGTTCGACGAGATATGAATTGTGCCCGTCGCCGTGGTCGGTGCGGAAGGCCGAAACCGTCCCGAACGGGAAATCCCTGTCGGCGAACGGGACGCCGCGCCGTCTGTCAGACTGATGCGGATCGAGCGCGATCAGACTGGAATCCGGCACTCTGCCGCGAAGTTCGAGGATCGCCGACGCCGGTCCGATAACGAACGCGCCGGTCCTGGATGCCGCGTCCGCCACGCCTGACGGGTCGAAATGGTCCCAGTGGCGGTGGGTGACGAGTATCAGATTGGCCTTCGGGACATCTTCGGAACACATGCATGGCACGCCCGCCACGCCGCGCACGGGGTGGTAGAAGGCATCCACATAGACGATAGCGGAGTCCGTCGAAACGCAGAAGCCCTCGTTGCCGATGGCCGTTATTTTCGCCTTTGTGCCCATCCCTGATGCATCCTCCACTCGATGCTTTTTGCCTTCCGGCACGGAGCGTTCTGCCGGGGCGCAGTATTCCGGCGGCCGGCGGATGGACTCCGCTGCCGCGGCTTTCCCCCGCGACGCCATTCCCCCTTTCGCGAGAGGGAAGCGCCTTCCTCCCATGCCGGTCCGCCGATTGCGGCCCCGCCACTTCCCGTTTGCGGGCTGCGCCGCTTCCAACCAGTGGGCTGCGCCGCTTCCAACCAGTGGGCTGAGCCGCTCCAACCTGTACCTGTGGCTGCGCTGGCCCTTTTTGCGGGGCGCGCCGAACCCTGCCGGAGGTCGCGCCGCCCCTTTCTGCGAACCGCGCCGTCTCTGCCGGCGGTTTACGCCTCGACTTCCGGTACGCGCGGCAGTATATCCGCCCGCCACGGAGCGGCGCAACTTTCGTTGCCGGCATACCGCTTCCGGGATGCACGGCCATAGCTGCCGGGAGCGCCAGCATTCCTGCCGGCATTCGTACCTCCGGCTGTAGAGGAGAACGCAACGTCCGCTCCTGCTCGCATAATCGTCCGCCGATCCCGATCTGTTACTGGCGCGGCGCGGATGCGCAACCCGACCGTGGCGCCTGCCGCGCCGGCAGGGGCATATGGCCGCGCAGGAATCTGCCGGCAGCGGCCGGGCTTCATCCCGGGCGCATGGCGGCGGCCGTGTTCCGTCCCGGGGACCGCAGGCGTCCGATGTGGAAGCCGGGCGCTGCCGGCGCGCATCGTTATCCATGTGGTTGCGCGGGCGTCCCTGCCCGCGCGTCCCCGCCCGCGCGTCCCCGCCACAAAGGCAGGCCGGAAGCCCGGGTCGCTTTCCTCCGGATGCTTCCGCGCAAGGCGCCTCGGGCAGGGCGCTGCCGGCGTCCGAGGCGGGAGCCGGGCGCCACCGTATGCCGCCGCGGGAGATCCGCGATCAGGTTGCGCACCACCCTGCCGCCTATTTGCTTGCAGGAGGGTCGCCATTATTGCAGAATCCGATTCCGTCAGGCCGGACCCGGATCCGCCGGCTTGTTGCGGGGGGGGGAAGCGGGCGCCCGTGCTGGGGCCGCTCGGAGTCTGTCCGAAAACCTCCGGCGCGGGGCTTGTATGCTCAGCGGGTCCTGCTATCCGGGGGGAAGTTTCGGACAGGCGCTTATGGGAGGGATATGCGATGGCGCGCGCTGTGACTCTGTTTACGGGGCAGTGGGCCGATCTGAAACTCGCGGATCTGGCGAAGAAAGCCAGATCGTGGGGTTACGACGGCCTGGAGCTGGCATGCTGGGGGGACCATTTCGATCCGTTCAAGGGCGCCGAGGACAGGAAGTACTGCGATGAGAAGAAGGCGCTCCTGGCCGAACATGGGCTGAAGGTATTCGCCATCAGCAACCACCTTGCCGGCCAGCTCGTCCTCGACCCCAACGACTTCCGGACCGACGATTGGGTTCCGAAGGACTGCAGGGGGAAGCCCGAGAAGAAGCGCGAGTACGGCATAAGGGCGATGAAGGCGTGCGCCCATGCAGCGAAGAACCTCGGGGTAAAGGTGGTCTGCGGCTTCACCGGGTCGCCGATCTGGCAGTATGTGTATTCGTTCCCGCCGGTGCCGCAGAAGACGATAGACGATGCCTTCAGGATGTTCGCTGATAAATGGAACCCGATACTGGACGAGTACCGGAAGTGCGGCGTGGTATTCGCGCACGAGACGCATCCGACGGAGCTTGCGTTCGATCTGTATTCGGCGCAGAGGTGCGTCGAGGCCATAGGCGGGAGAAAGGAGTTCGGGTTCAACTTCGATCCGTCGCATCTGTACTGGCAGATGGTGGACCCGGTGCAGTTCATATACGCCTTCCCCGATCGGATATACCACACGCATATGAAGGACGCGGCGCTGCAGCTGGACGGCAGGAGCGGCATACTCTGCTCGCACCTGAACTTCGGCGACCGCCGGCGCGGGTGGGATTTCCGGAGCCTCGGCCGGGGGGGCGTCAAGTTCGAGGAGATAATCCGGGCGCTGAACCATATCGGGTACAAGGGGCCGCTGTCGGTGGAGTGGGAGGACAGCGGGATGGACCGCGAACGCGGGGCGGCGGAAGCCTGCGCGTTCGTCAGGAGGCTGGATTTCGAGCCGAGCGCCATAGCGTTCGACGCGGCGTTCGACGAGAGGACGTGAGATACACGGCGCGGACGGAGCGGATTCCCGGCACGGACGGAACGGAAGCGGCCTCGAATTCCGCATCCGCTCCACCCATGCGGCTTTCCGGCGCGGATGGAACGGAAGTCGCGCGTCGAGGTGCTGCTGCCGCTGCTGCCGGCGGAGCGGGTCTCCGGCGCTGACGGAGCGGGAGCCACAGGACGGACAGGCGGGAAGCGGCGCTCTGTTCCCGCGCGCGGCATTTCCGATCCGGACGGCGCCCCTGCTGCCGCTCCGGTGCACGCGGGGGCGCAAAAAGATCCGCCGCGCCGACGTGTAGACCGCCCGTTCGCTGCTCCAGTGCGCGCGCGGTGGCGCAAATCGCGGGCAGGTGACAGGGGAGAGCGGGCACAGCCGCTCCCGTGCGCGCGGTGTGAGGCGGGGCTCGGCACCATCGGCGCAACGGCGCCGGCGGCGGCCGCTCCCGTGTGCGCCGGGCCGCAAGGTCCTGCGCCGGTTCCATCCGCGAAGGATTCCTCCGGTCTCCGGCGGGCGCGCCGCGATCGGGCGGTGCATCGGGATCCGGGGCGGCGGCCGGCAGCTTCAGGTGCAATTGTCTGT
>JAOACM010000449.1 GCA_026417845.1 Planctomycetota bacterium
CGGGTGGAAGAAGACCCTCGTTGCGCCGGGAGGCTTTCCCGCATCGCGCTTGACGTCCGCATCGGCCGCTACGCGCCCCTGGGGCTGTACGACCTCATCGTCCCCCTGGCCGACGGCTCCTCCGCCACGCTGCGGGAGCAGGTAAACCTTATCTGCCTTGAATTGGTTAGAGAAGTCTCGGCGGGCAGTGGTATATTTACTTATGTATCTCGATCCTTGATTTCGCATCCCGTTCCCAAGATTGAACTGAGGATTCCATCGGAAGTTACCGTCAAAGTGGATGGCAATATCCTATCGCTGCACGTATCCGGAGAGGTTTTCGATGCGGTCGCGGATGTGGTTGCCGGCGGCCTTGCCGATATTAAATATGTAATGGTGGGCGACTCCGTGCTGAGCGTAGAGAGAGATAGAGGCTACGAGCATTCAAATGCTTCTCCCGTGCGCCCATACGCCTTCAGGGGCATCTTCAGCGGCACAGTAAGCTTGCCAGCGTGTTCGCCGGTAACGCCTGTTGTCGTGCGCACATCGCCGAACGCCACAGGGTCGGTTGGGTACGCCAGCGCCACGTTGTCCATAGAGGACAACTCCTCCGCGTTCCGCGAGAACAATATTCCAAACATCAGGACTATCTTGTTTAAAACCGACGGAGCTTTCGATCCAGCATCAAGGGACGCTGTATATTGCAAAGCTCTTCCTGGCGAAGAATTCGCACCTCTTCTGGAAACCGGCGAAGCCAGCGTAATCTTCGAGGGCGCGGTTCCCGGTCTCGGCTCGGTGAAATTGCGGATACTGAGTTCGACCGGGGACGAAGGCGGGACGAGAGACCTTATGGTTTGCGAGCTTGCTGCCGAACATCTCCGGCTGGCGCCTAATCCCATCGTCCTCGAAGAAACTTCCGCGGCGTCCAATCTGTTTTCGCTCGGGCCTTTCGTAGAGATATCCTTTCCGGGGGCCGTCAGCGAGGAAATAAGCGACGTTGCTTTTCTGCGGTTTCGGGATTCGGAAGGTTCGGAACGGATAGCTTTGCTTTCAGAAACCGCGCCAGCTTCGTTCGTTTTTGAGGCTAAGGGGGTAACCGATTTGGGCGCGGTTAGAATGCGCTTCGATCGTTTTTCGCTCGACGACGGGGCGACGGACAGGGTATCGTTCCTCTTGTCGTGCTCCGGGCGTGGATGGAACGGCGTCGCGATAACCTTGGGTGAGTCTTCCGCGGGTTCGCGCCGGTTCGCTTTGGGGAGACAATGCGACGCGGGGCAGGATTTGGGCATCATTCAGGCAGGGATCGCGCCGACGGAAGGAGTATCGGTCAAGCGCGGTGGAATATCCGTGGGATCGAAATCGCCGGAAGGCGCAGCGGAGGTTTACCTGATCGAGGTGAGAGACGTGCTCCGGTCATCCGACGAAGTGCGCTATGGCGACCGTTCGTACCCTCTCTTCTTCGACGCGGATGTCGGCGGAGCAATAAGGCGCACCAGTATGCCGATCATGCTCGTTGACCGCCCGACATATCGGACGCCCGCGTCTCCCGGGGATGGACTCGAAAAGATGGAGTTCGACGGGATATTCAGAGTGGAGAACCCGTCCGAAGGGAGGCTCTCATACAATCCCGATAAGATCGTCGTCCGCGGACGCGAGGTTAAAAGCTTCTTCCCCGGTCCCTTCTACCTGTACCGCGACAGGCGCACGTTTGATGCGAAACAGGACGGCATAATCGTGTACGGATTGAGCGCTGCCGAGGCTGGCAAGCCCGTCCGGATCGTGATTTATCCCAAGGATGCTCCGGACGAAGCCGTGGTGGACTTGACGTTCGAGGCCGGATCCGAACCCGCCAAAGAAGGTACGCATCGGGTATGGGACGGGACATGCAACGTCGGAAAAGACGCCGACGGGAAGCCGAATGCCATCGGGGGATCCAGGAAATTCATTGATCCGGGACCTAAACTCGCGAGGGAATACGTGTGCGATCGGTACGTCGGAGGGAAGCGCGTGGCCTCCACCCCATTTTCCGTATCGGCCAAGCGGGTATGGCTTACTTCGACCGCGAAGGACTTGCTGGCCGTGCACTTCCACCACGGCGTTTTCGGGCAACTGAAGCCGAACGGGGATCTGGTGGACGCCCCGCATTTCCCGGAAGGCGACGATGATCCGGAGATTTCGATGTTTATGGGTTCGGCGGAATCCTTCCGGTCTGCCTGCGCCCGGCTGACGCCGCGGTCCAGACTGATCGTAACCACGCACGGATACAGACTGGCCGGCGCCGGTCAGGCCAATTGCGGGCAGATAATCCTGACATCGAAAGCTTTCTCCGAACTTAGCGGAGAGCTGGCGGAGGCGGAGAAAAAGGTAAGCGAGCTCAGGAAGGAGAGGGATGCTCTGGAAGAGGAGTTGAAGACTTTCGGGGAGGTGGTGCCTCCGGACAAGGCTGCCGCCTACGACAGGGTCTGGAAACGTTACGAAGCCATCGAGGCGGAGATCAAGGGCGCGGAGGAAAAGCTCCTTGCCGAATTGAACCGGGATATATACGCCGGGTTCGCCCTGGAAGGGAGAGGCGGGGGGACAGGATCGAGCGGACTCCAGCCGTACCGCCTGCCGCCCAATATCATGCACGGCCTGCACGTCGAACTGCGGGCCTGCTGGTCAGCGGACAAAGGACCGAACGGGAAGTCGGTGGCCCAGACGCTGTGCGAAGTCCTGAATGGGAGCGGTCCGACGGGCAGCGGAACTGTGATAGGGTGTGTTGGCATGTTCCGCATAAACATGATTCCGGGATGCCCCAAGGGGATCAATCGCCAGTCGCTTAAAGACGCGGCCGATACTGCGCTGCCGTTCTTGAAGGAAGCGTCTCATCCGGACAAGTACGAAGTCCTGGTCTTGAAATTGCGGGAGGGACTCGGTCGTCCGGATCTGGACGTTAAATGCGCGGTGGGGCTGGAAAAAAGGAATGAGTACCGGAAATTTTCTCCTGTCATGTCGCCAGATGGCGGAATCGCTAAAGGGGAGGATTTGTATGGTCCTCGTACAATCGAACCATGAGGAAAATCGCACGAATGCCTTTCCTCGTGCCGTTCGATCAACTTTATGTTTGTTGGCCTTGCCCTATTTTGTGTCTGGTTGCCACAATAAGGACATGCCATGCCATATAGCGACAAGAGAGGTGGCGCCGCGGAAGGAAGAGCCGGCTAAGTTTGCTGCAACTCCGGATACGCCGTACGTATCAGTCCGCGTTTCGCTAAGTTCCACTTCCACAATATGGGAGGTAGGGCAAAAGATCAAAATAACCTTGAGGGTCGAAAGCGAACACGGCGTCACATTCAATACCGGGGGTATTCTTGGCCCTTGGTTCGAAGACATAGTGGAAATAATGGACGTTGAAGCGTGGAACAATATGCAAAAAGGAGCCCCTTCTTCGCATTACTGGCTTCCGGACGGGACGCGGCGATTCAACGGGGTTTCTGTTGAGAGACACACAAGGTCGGCGATTCGCCTCTATCCCGGAGACGCCATCGAGCACGTCTTCGTTTTCGATGCGGTTCGCGTGGGGAAGTATCGCGTCAACGCGCAGGTAAGATCTGTGTATGAAAAGGAAAAGTTGCCGGCTTTCGAAGTGGAACCTCCTCCGCCGCCCGGCACGATGCGCCTCATAGACCCTTACCGTACCGTTGACGTTCTGGTATCGTCGGTGGATCTGTTCGAGACGGAGCCGATAGGCTTTACCTTCGAGGTAGTTC
>JAOACM010000450.1 GCA_026417845.1 Planctomycetota bacterium
GGCCAAGGCCTTGCGCGAGAGTGTACCAGAGCGGCGATTGCCGGCAAGCCACAGCTCTTCGCGTTCGCCAAGAACGATACGATCAAGTGTACCAGAGCGGCGATTGCCGGCAAGCCACAGCATCGCTCTACTCAAGGTGGGGGTGCTTCGCTGCGGCGGGACCGGTTCAACGACCCCATGGTATCTCCGCGTTTCCGGGGGGGATCCGCAGGCCGCCGGTAGCGGCAGATGCGGTGCCCGTCCCCGCGCAGCCGCCGGCGGTATCTGTGAGCCGCCCGCCAGAAGGGCCTTTATCGGAACGTGGCCGGGATGTAAATATAATAAGGATGACCGGATCGCGGTACGCGACCTTACAGTAGACTGCAACGGCCGCCCTCCCCGCCACCTCCCTCTCCCCAAGGGGGAGAGGGACCGCGGGGGGGGGGGGGGAGACCCGGATGATAGATCAGATAACCGAGTTCGTCGGCAACCTTGTAGGCCTCGTCTTCGGGTCCAGATCTTCCAAGATACTGAAGCGGCTTTCGCCATATGTCGAGAGGATCAACGACCTCGAGCCCAGGATAGCCCGGTTGACCGACAGACAGCTCAGGGCGAAGACCGACGAGTTCCGCAAGCGGCTGGCGGCGGGGGAGACCCTGGACGACATAATGCCGGAGGCGTTCGCGTGTGTGCGCGAGGCTGGCAAGCGTACGCTCTCGATGCGCCACTTCGACGTCCAGCTCATAGGCGGCATGGTGCTCCACAAGGGAATGATAGCAGAAATGGTGACCGGCGAGGGCAAGACGCTGGTCGCCACGCTGCCGGCGTACCTGAACGCCCTCGTCCGGCAGCCCGGCGAGAGCGCCGCGGTCCACATCGTGACCGTCAACGATTACCTGGCCCGGCGCGACGCCGACTGGAACAGGCCCATCTACGAACTGCTGGGACTGACGTGCGGCGCCATTCAGTCCGACATGGACTCCAGCCAGCGGCATCCGATCTACGCCTGCGACATAGTATACGGGACCAACAGCGAGTTCGGATTCGACTACCTGCGCGACAACATGAAGATGGATCCCTGGAGCCAGGTCCAGAAGCGGCGGCACTACGCGATCATAGACGAGGTGGACTCGATCCTGATAGACGAGGCGCGCACGCCGCTGATCATCAGCGGCGCCCCGGACGTCTCGACCGACAAATACGACGTAGCCGCAAGACTCGCCCAGCACCTGAAGCGCGTCCCGGAGGAAGAGGTACAGAAGATGGAGGAGGCGCGGCTGCGGCAGGAACACTATGAGCCCGCTGTCGGCCATTATGTGGTGGACGAGAAAGACCACACGGTGGCGCTGACGGAGGCCGGGATACGCGAGGCCGAGCGCTTTCTGGGCATAGAGAACTTCTACGCGGGCGAGCACATGGACTGGCCGCATTACATAGACAACGCGCTCAAGGCAAAGGAGCTCTACAAGAAGGAGGACGAATATACGATAGTGGACGGGAAGGTAATCATAGTGGACGAGTTCACCGGCCGCCTGATGCACGGCAGGCGGTGGTCGGACGGGCTGCATCAGGCCGTCGAGGCCAAGGAGCGGCTGGCCGGCGAGAAGATCGAGATCGAGGGCGAAAACCAGACGCTCGCCACGATAACCATCCAGAATTTCTTCAGGCTCTACAGAAAGCTGGCCGGGATGACGGGGACCGCGCTGACGGAAGCGCGCGAGTTCGGGAAGACATACAAACTGGAGGTGGTCTCGATCCCGACCAACAAGCCGATGCGCCGCACCAACCATCCGGACGTGATTTACGGGACGCTGAAGGAGAAGCTGGAGGCGATCTGCGCCGAGATCGAGAACTACCACCGCACCGGGCGGCCGCTGC
>JAOACM010000451.1 GCA_026417845.1 Planctomycetota bacterium
GTCCTGGACGCCGGCGGCCTGGTCCTGACATGCGCCTACAACGTCGAGGGCAAGATGACTTCCATCGAGGTGACGACGGCTTCGGGAGAAAAATATCCCGCGGAAGTCCTGGGCGTGGCAGAAGCCGGCGACGTCGCGCTCCTGAAGATCAATCTGCCTCCCGGCAAAAAGCTGCCGGCGCCGCCGAAGTTCGGAACTTCCCGCCGGACAGACGTCGGGACCATCGTAGCCGTACTCGGCCGGAGTGAGGAGGATCTGCCGCTCACGATGAACGCCGGGATGGTCAGCGCCGCCAGACGGCTGGACGGCACGGCGATTCAGACCGACGCGCTCGTCAATTACGGCAACCTCGGCGGCCCACTGGTTAACCTCGACGGGGAGGTCCTCGGCATCGCCGCGCACCTGGACGAGAAATCGCACTGGCGGCAGAACTGCGGCGTCAGCCTGGCCACGACGTGGGAAGCTATTTCCGCCGTCCTGCCGGAACTCAGGGCCGGCAGGAGCGTCCCCGCTCCGAAGAAACCGTTCCTGGGCGTCAGCCCGGAATTCGGGGCTCTTGATATCCAGGGGGTAAAGGTTCAGCGGGTGGTCCCGGACAGTCCCGCGGCCAGGGCAGGAATCAGAGAAGGCGATATAATCGTAGCCTTAGGCGCCGCGAAAATAAGCTCGTGGAACGACATGCTTGACGCCATAAGGAAAACGAAGGTGGGGGAGCAGGTATCAGTCAGGATACGGCGCGGCGACCAGGAAATGCTCCTGACGGTCACGATGGGCGAGAAATGACCGGGAAGGCAGGACGGCCGGGACGACCGCGGCACAGCCTGTGTGCTCCTCCTGTCAGATGGGGCGGCCTGGAGCCGGCGCGGGGGGATGGAAGCATGACTGGGGCGGCCGGCGCGCCCGCCGGATGCCTCGGGGCGGGAGCGGTCGCGAGCCTGCTTCTCGCGCTGCTCCTTGCGCCGGGAGGCATCGTTTCCGCGGCCGGCGCACCGGAGCACATCGCGATCGCGGTTAACGCCGACAGCTGGGTGTCGCGGGCGATAGCCAACGAATACGCCGCGCTGCGCGGCATCCCGCCGTCGAACGTCATACTCCTGCCGGGACCGCCGTCGTTCGAATGCGTCACGGCGGAGGATTTCCGGCGGCATATACTGTTGCCGCTCCTGAAGGCGATGCGCGACCGCGGTATCGCCGGGCAGATAGACTGCATAGCCTATTCGGCCGATTTCCCCACCGCCGTGGACGTATCCGGCGATGCCGGCCCGCGGAAGCTCCCGCCGATCTTCGGGCGCAAGGTTTCGATAAACGGCCTGACCTACTTTTACCTCTCCGCGATTGCCGGGGACGTTTCCTGCCTCGATCTGTACGCGAATCGTTACGCCCGCCGCATCGCGGGCCAGCCGCGCGACGGGCCGTGGACTGCCGGCGAACAGGCGCTGTACGCCGAGGCGCTGCGGCTGATGGGCGCGCGGGAAGACGCGCGCGACGGGACGGGAAAGGGCGCGGAGCCGGACCGCGCGCCGCGCATCGAAAGGGCGCTCAAGGCGCTGAAGGACCTCGCGCAGAAACATCCCGCCTCGGCCAACCTCCATTACAACATCGCCTGCTGCCTGGCGATGCTGGACAGGCCCGGCGAGGCGCTGGCGTCGCTCCGGAAGGCAGTATCGCTCGGCTGGCGCGACGCCGACCACGCCGCCAGGGACGCGGACCTCGAATGCCTGCGCGGACGCAGGGAATTCGAGGAACTGCTGGCGGAGATGCGCTCGCCAGGCTTCGAAGTCCAGCCTTCGCGCGGCTTCCGCGCCTCGATCGCCTGGGACGAGCGGGGCGAACCGGACGCCTCCCCGAAGGGGCCGCGTTACATGCTGTCCATGATGCTGGCGTGCACCTCCGGCAGGGGCAATTCCGTCGCCGAGGCGATATCGTGCCTGCGCCGGAGCGTAGCCGCAGACTTCTCGGCGCCGCGGGGAACGGTTTACTTCATGGAGAACAGCGACGTCCGCTCCTCGACGCGCCACTGGGCCTTTCCCCGCGCCGCGCAACGCCTCAGGGAACTGGGCGTAGCCGCCGAGATCCTGAAGGGCATCCTGCCGCCATCGAAACCCGACGTGGCCGGCGCCGTCATAGGCGCCTCGAATTTCTCCTGGAAGGATTCCGGCAGCCGGATACTGCCTGGGGCGATAGTCGAGCACATGACCAGTTTCGGGGGCGCGATGGAAGAGGACGCCACCCAGACGCCCCTCTCGGAACTCCTGCGCTACGGCGCCGCGGGGGCCTCCGGGACGGTCGCCGAACCGTTCGCCATCCTGGAAAAGTTTCCCTTTCCGTTCATCCACGTCCACTACGCCGGAGGATGCACCCTGGCCGAGGCGTTCTACCTGTCGGTTCCCTCTCCCTGCCAGCTGCTGATGGTCGGAGATCCGATGTGCAGGCCCTGGGGGAAACGGATTGCCGTGGAGATATCGGGCATCCGGCCGGGCGATACGGTCTCCGGCGCGGTCGAAGTGTCCGTTGCGGCGAAGGCCGGAGGCGGCGCCGGCATATCGGAGATCGAGTTTTTCCTGGACGGCGTCCGGCTAGGCGCCGCCGGGCCGGATGGCCGTTTCGCGCTCGATTCAAGGCGCTTCATGGACGGCTTCCATGAACTGTCAGCCGTCGTGACCGCCGCCGACGCGGCGATGTCGCGCGGCCGTTCTTCGGTTCCGGCTTTCTTCCGTAACCAGGGAAGGTCGGTCGCGATCCGCAGGCCGCGCGAGGGGAGGGTAGACTGGGATTCCGCGCTCGAACTGCTTGCCGAGGCGCCGGGCGCCCGGTACATATCCATCCGTTCTTTCGGCTGCGAGGTTGCGCGGGTGGATGGCGGAAGCGGCCGCGTAGCGATAGACCCGCGCTCTCTGGGCCCTGGTCCGGTCCGACTGGATGCGGTGGCGTTCTTCGGCCCGGACGGGTTGGACTCGGCGGTCGCCGAGCCGGTGTATGTAGAAATAGTGCCGCCCCCGCCCCTTCCGCCGACCCTGGCTCCGGCCGACTCCAGCGGACCTTCCGGCGGGTTCCTCGTTAAAACCCCGGACGGCAGGCAGACGGCGGTCCGGAACGCTTCGGAGGGCTGGCTTGAAAAGGCCGGGATCCGGCCGGGCGACCGCTTCGAGATCGAGGCGCTATTCTGCGCTGCGGGGGACGGCCTGCACCAGCTTCAGGTCCGCGCCAGGGCGGTGGAAGTGGAGGCGATATTCGCGGATGGCCGCCGCCTGAACCCGCTGGCGGGCGGCGGATGGAAATTCCTCCCGCTGAATCTGGCTGCCGGCCCGCACTCCCTGCGCGTTGTATGCCGGGCGGTCGGGGAAACGGGACATGGCAGCGCCGGAAACGGAGGGGACCGATCGCGCCGGCAGGGAGAGCCGGAGGCTTCCGGGGGCGGATCGGGGAACGTCATGGCGACGGGAAAACCCGATCTCGATATCCGCTTCGGCCTGCGGGGAACGCGGCGTATGATCGGGCCGCCGTCCGGACGCGCCCCGCAGGCCCGCTGATACCCGCTTAGACCCTGTCTCAAAACCTCCGGTCGGATCTGGCGGTCTGTTGCGGAAGCCCCGGGCGCCACGGAAGTTTCCGGACAGGCTCTCAGTCCTGCGTCCTGTGGCCTGCCGCGCAGAATCTGGCTTCTACTGTCCCCTTC
>JAOACM010000452.1 GCA_026417845.1 Planctomycetota bacterium
ACAATGTATTGTAACAGCCGGCGGGCGAGGGTAATGATGCCCGGTTGCGCCAGGCGCGGGAGTCGCCAGTGCAGGGGAGGCGCCGGCGCGCAGCGGACGTCGCGGGGAGAATCGCGCCTCATTCCGCCGGCGCGCCGACACTTCGGGGGCGCGCCGGACGGCCGGAAACGGTGACCGGGAGGGAGGCCGTACGGATGCCGACGAAGTTGTTTCTGCTCGCCGGCGAGGCCAGTGGAGACCTGCACGGGGCCAACCTCGCGCGGGCGCTCCGCGAGCTGGACCCGGCCATATCTCTCGTCGGCATGGGCGGACCGCGCATGGCCGCCGCCGGAGCTGCGCTGGCGAAAGACCTCGAAGGGATGCAGGTCGTGGGCTTCTACGAGGTCCTGCGCAACATCCGGTTCTTTCGACGCGTCTTCCACGAATTGCTCGAACGTATGGCGGCAGAGAAGCCCGACGCCGTCGTGTGCATAGATTATCCCGGCTTTAACCTGCGGTTTGCCGCGGAGGCGAAGAGGCGCGGCGTACCCGTGTTTTACTACATAGTGCCCCAGGTCTGGGCGTGGCATGCGTCGCGGGCTAAGACGATGGCCCGCGTCGTTGACCGGGCCTTCGCCATATTCGAGTTCGAGGTTCCGATCCTCGAACGGGCCGGGGTACGGGTCGAGTACGTCGGCCACCCGCTGCTGGACTGCCTGGATGGCGGTCCTGATCGTGAGGAGGCGCGCCGGAAAGTATTTGACCAGGTGCGGGAAAACGGCGTCGAAACCGGCGAAAGTTCGAAGCTGGTGGCCATGATGCCCGGCTCGCGGCCGGGGGAGATCGCCAGGCATATCGGCCCTCTCCTTGACGCGGCAGCCAGAGTCGGCCGGGAGATTCCGGGTACGGCGTTCGCGGTATCCGAGGTAAGGCGGCCCGGATCGGCGGAACTGCCGTCCGGTCTTTGCGAAGCGCCGACCGGTGCTGCTGAGGCCGGGACCGGGGAGCGGACGCCGGCCGGCGGAATTCGCGCCCGGCGCTGCGCGAACACGCCAATATTTTTCGTGCCGTCGGAACGCTTGCCGGTCTACGCCCTGGCCCGCGCGGCCGATTTCGCAGTAGTCGCATCCGGCACGGCAACGCTGGAGACGGCACTTGCCGGATGCCCGATGGCCGTGGTGTACCGCGGCGGATGGATCAGCTACGCCATCGCCCATCTCCTTGTAGACCTGCCCGTCATCTCGCTCGCCAACATCGTGCTTGGAAGGTACGTGTTTCCGGAACTTATACAGGGCGAGTGTAACGCCGGGCGCATAGCGGCCGAGGTCGCGAGGGGGCTTAAGGATGGGAAATGGCGGGAGGCCCAGCAGATGGCGCTGAAGGAGCTGCCAAAGCTTCTCGGCGGTCCCGGCGCAGCCAGGCGCGCCGCAGCCGGCATGCTGAAGGCGCTGAAAGGGTAGGAGGCAGTTGTTTGCCGTGTCCGTATGTGGGGTCGCAGCGGGCAGAGCGGACCTGTTTGCAGTAAGGCCACTGCTGCACCGTTCGGGCACACCACTGCGGTAGCGCCACCCGAACGCGGCAAACAATTACGAGACCCGCGCCCGGAGGAAAAGGCGGCCGGCGCGGGGAGGATGCCGGTCGCGTGGTGTGGCACGAAACGGAGAAGGACGCAAGATGGACGCCGCGGAAAATCTCCGGAGAGCGAGAGAAACGCTCAAGGGAGCGTTGAGGAGCAGGCCGGAGTTCCTGCGGCTGGACAGATACGCCAAGCTGCTGGACGAAGCGAAACAACTGGCCGAAGCCCGCCTGCTGCCGGCGGCGCTCGACAATGCAGGAAAGATGTACGAGGCCTGGCGTCTTGAGCGGGTCGCGTGGCTGATCGCGGGATGCAGGGGAGAGAGCGGCGCGGAGTGCCGCCTGCGCCTGCGGGCGAACCACCTCCCGATGCTGCTGGCCTGCATGGGCGAACACCCGCGGGGGCCCAGGCCGCCGGCGGCGAGAAAGAGCTTCCACGAGGTGCTGGACCGGATCGAAGGGGAACCGGAGATGCCCGTCGAGATAACCGACGACTACGACGACGTTTGCTTGGCCTGCCTCGATATGACCGCAGACGGGTGCGCGAAACCGGCGGCCGGGCGGGATGCCGATCTGCGCGCGTGCGGCGCCTTATCCGAAATTCTCGGGATCGCTACCGGCACGGTGGTTCCGGCCGGGGAGCTGCTGGACCTGGTGGCGCGCGCGATCGAGGACGCTTCGCCATGGATCGGCGCCGCCAATGCGGCACGCTACAGACGCGGGCGCGCCGTATGGATAGCCCGCCGCCGGACCGCCGGAGGGAAAGCGACATAGCGCCTGCCCAGGAACTTTCTGGCGGACAGTGGGACTCACTGATCGTATAAGCAGCGCGCCTGAGGTTTTCGGATAAGCTTATAGGGGCGCAGGCGCGCGCCCTCCGGAAACACGGCGCTTGGCGCACGGATCGTGGACAGGGCCCCCTGCTGAGAGCCTAATCCGAAAACCTGCCGCCGCGGAGCTTATGGCCCTGCGATCTCGACTTCGTAGCGGGAGGTTTTTGGACAGGCTGTAAGCCTCGTCGCCGGATATTTTCCTGGAATTTTTTCTGAAGTCGAACGCCCCGCTTGCCGATGAATCGTTTCTGCGGGGCCGGTCCAGCGGGGCGGTCGCGTTGTCAAGACGAGCGGCGGGGGATGGAACGATGCTCGAACGGGATGCGACGCTCCAAGGGAGCAGCATGGGAGAGAAAACACCTGAGATTGCAGAAGGCGGGCGATCCCGGCCGCGCAAACTGTACCGCATCGGTGAGGTAATGGAGTACGCGAAACTTTCTAGGCAAACCGTCCACAACTATACGGTGATGGGATTGATCTCGGAAGCGGACAGGACCAGAGGCAACCAGAGGCTTTACGGGGAGGAGGTGTTCGAGCGGCTGGCAAAGATCGCCGAGCTGAAAAAGAAAGGCTTCAGGATGGCGGATATCCGCAGGATGCTGGCGGAAGAGGAGAAACGCTCATGACCGACCGGAGCGCCGGAATGCCTGGAGGAGCGTCGGCCGGGGCGCGCCACCTGCCGGGCGCCGGATGGATGCCGGACGTCGGAGTCGTCTCGGAAGACGCCTTGGGACACACCGGCGCCGACGCGGGCGCTTCGCCGATGGACGTTAACGCCTGGATCGAGATGCATCGCCACAGGATGGAACTGATCGCGGCATATCGGGAGGCCGCAAGATCGAAGGCCGAAGGAGAAAGCTTGCGTCTGAGGCAGGCGGCAAATCGTCTATCTCTCGTAATCCGCCATATCGAGCGCGGTTCGTCTCCACAATGGGACTGGAAGCGTACATGATGCGTTGCTATTTCCCTTCGTCTGCTGATCTTCTGCATGGACCATCCGGCTCCGGAGGTTATCCTATATGCTGTATTCCAGAAGTCCGGCATACACCATTCATAGAGCAGAGCAGTTTCGCGCGATATCTCCTTGCGCCGCAATATATGGTGCTCCTATAATATAAGGCAACCATGCATAGTATATACAGCATAGAAACTTTGCTGACACCTTGGCGACAGTTTTTCAACCATCGCCGAAATAAAAATTTTTCAACGGTCCGCGAAAAGGCTAAGATGAGTCGGATGCATTGGGAAGGCGACTTGATGGGGATCGTCTTTCGAGGGGCATCGTACC
>JAOACM010000453.1 GCA_026417845.1 Planctomycetota bacterium
CTGCTGGTGGCCCGCGCGGCGGCCGGCGGTAGCGTCCGGTTTCCACCTCGGACGCCTTTCGCACCCGGCGCTTCAGGCCGGGCGCTACCATCGCCCGACATGGAAGTTGGGCGCTACCATGCGCGAAAAACGGTGTGGTAGAAAACCGTACGCACAACGAGGTGCACGAGCTGACGGGGATAAACGGGACGCCGCTTGAGTACGACGCCAAGGGGAACCTGGTGCTGAACAGCAATGGGCAGCAGTACGGGTGGGATTATGAGAACCGCCTTGTGCGGGCGGTCGTGCCGCAAGGCTGCCCCGACGGCATCCCCGGCACGCACACATATGCTTACGACGAGCCTGGGCGGCGGGTGGCGAAGATCGTCGGCGGGGTGACGACCGTCTTCATCAACAACGCGGTCTGCTCCACATGGATGTTATCAGCGCTCTTTCGGCCTCGCGGGTCCAGATGCCGCGATCCAGTTTTTCGCGGACTTTCCGCGGCAGGCCGGGGATGGCGCCGGCCATCTTCTCGACCGGAGTAAGAGGCAATTCCATTATCTGCGGGTAGACGACGATCTTGTTCTCCGCGGACGCTGCGGCCACTGCCTGCAGACCTTCCTTCGCCGCCTTGAGGCCCGCTATTACGCCGGCCGAAGAGTTCGTATCGAGGATCCCTTTTTCGGTCATCTTCAGGACCTTGACCATGTGGCCGACCATGGAGCCGCTGTTGCCGGTTATGGTGTGCTGATCGTAGTGGATATCGCCCAGCTTGACTTCGCCCGTCCCGCGCTTCAGACCCGCGAACAGGTTGAGGACGCCATACCGTTTGAGCCGCCGGCGGGCATCCTCTACGACCTGCGGTATGGGAGCCAGCGCCACGATGTAGTCCGCGCCTTCCGGCATCGCTTCGGCCATTTTTTTCTCGAAATCCGCCGCGCCTGGATTCAGGCATACCAGTCTTACGCCGATCGCCGCCGCCTCTGAGCCATGCCTGTCCTCCACGCCCGCCAGACGCGCGTCGTTGATGTCCGTTACGATTATCGTTTCCAGAGCCCTGCACGCACCTGTCCTTTTGAGGCTCAATGCGCGGGTCAGATGCATTCGCCCCATCGGTCCGCCGCCGCCGCACAGCCACAGGACTCTGTCCGTCTCATTCATGTCCGCCCTGTGGTAGGAGGCCTCCACGCACGCCCACGGCTCGACCAGCGACGCCTCGGAATATCCGATCCGCTTCGCCACGGGGATCAGATATTCCTGCACGCGCCTGTCGAAGACGCCGTACTGTATCAGTCCGCCCCAGATAGCGTAGCCGACGGCGGTGTTGTACTTGAGCATATCCGCCTGGACTATGTACCTGTTACCGATCCCGAAGGACGGATCCGCCCTGTCCCCGCGCTCGACGACGGTTATGGACATCTCGTGGCCAAGGACCACCTTGTCCCTGGCGATATCGTATCCCGCGAGCCTCGGATGGGAGGCTCCCTGCGCTATGACCTTGGTGTCGGAGAAGCACAGGCTGTTGGAATCCACGCGGAAGGCGATGTCTTCCGGTCCCGGCCTGGGGCGGGGAATCTCCACGAGGCGGAGTTCGTCGAAGCCCGCGCCGCTCAGCTGCCAGACCCATGTCTTTTCCGGCAGGGGGTACTTCACACGCTGGTAGTCGCTCCAGATGTTCGAAGGCATGTGAGGTTCTCCAGATGGCCGGCTGCTGATGTCGCCCAGCCGCGCCGTCATCTCATCTCCTGTCCGCCCGTCACGTTGTATGCCTGTCCGGTCTCGTACTCCTGTTCGAGAATGTACAGTATCGTCTTGAGCACGTCGCTTACCTGGCAGCCGCGCTTCATCGGTATCTGGGATTCGTATATCCGCCGTACCTCCTCCCTCGATACGTTGCCGTACTTGCTCCTGTACTGGTCGAACAGGCCTCCCGGGGCGGACCAGAGCGGCAGGTCGAAGAAGTTGCCGGGGCATATGCAGTTGACCCTGATGCCGTCCTCTATCAGGTCCAGCGCGATGCTCTGCGTAAGTCCTATGCCGCCAAACTTGGACGCAGCGTACGCGGCATTATGCTTGCTGCCTTTTTTGCCGGACTTCGAGTTTATCTGGATTATGTCGCCTCCGCCGCCGGCAGCCATGACGGGCGCCGCGGCCCTGGCGCACAGAAAGTAGCCCGTAAGGTTGACTTCGAGGATGCGGCGCCACGCGTTGGCGGGAAACTCGGTGATCCTGAAGGCCTTGAGGATTCCGGCGTTGCAGATCATTACGTCAAGGCCGCCGTAGCGACGGACGGCGGTGTCAACCATCGCGCGGACCTCCGTCTCGTCTGTGACGTCCACCTTTACCGGGATGGCGCGGCCCCTGCCATGCAGGCGCTCTATTTCGGCTGAGACGTCCTTCGCGGCTTCCAGATTAACGTCGGCGACCGTAACAAATGCCCCCTCGGCGGCGAGTCCCAGGGCGATTCCCTTGCCGACGCCCTGTCCGCCCCCGGTCACTATGGCAACCCTGCCGGCAGCCCTGCCGGAAACGGAGCCCGCGGCGATTTTCCGCCGGTAGTGTTCCCATCGCCAGCGGTCTATCGAGGCGGCCGTGGCCCGCGGCAGGGGGCGCGGTCCGCCGAACGCGAAGGCGCCCCGCATGATCGCCACGGCGTTCCTGTAGACCGCGGCGGCGGTTTCTGCATCCTTAGGGGTCGGGCCGATGGCGAATCCGCAAACGCCGCCGACGAGCACGATCTTGGGATCCTGCCCCCGGTGCGATTCCCTGTATTCTTCGAACGCCGCAGCGACAGCGGCTTCATCCCGGCGCCCGCCTTCATCCCCGTTGCCGTTCCCCGCCGCTTTCGCACGTTCCCCGCCCCGCTGTCCGCCGGCGGGTTTCCCGCCACCCGCGGCTGGCAGATCAAGCCACAGGGGATCCGTTCCGCAGTAGACTATCTGATCCGGAGTCATCGGTCCGGCCAGAGCGAGGCGACGGCCGTTCCCCGACCGCACCAGTTCAGCGATGTCGCCGGAATCCATCGCTGCCACGACCAGCCTGGGTCCGGCAAACTGCCTCCTTATGAGCGGAGCGATTCGCGTTATCGTCCCGGCAGTTCGGATTCCGTCCGGCAGGCGCGAGTCAGGGGGGCCAAAGGGACGGTCCGGCAGCCGCCCCCGCATGGCCGCCTCCACCCGCCGCTCGACCGCGCGCGCCAGACGCCGGATCCCGTCAGGATCGTCCGAGGCTACTATGACGCCGTGATTGGCCATAAATATCACGTTCGGGGGGACGCCGCGACGCGCCGAGAAACCGTCCACAAGGCGGCGTATCGCCCTGGCCAGCGGGAGGCCGGGATCCTCGAAATCGAGCCACGCGGCGGCCGAACCGCGGCCGAAACTGAGGCCGTCAAAAGCTCGCTTTCCGTCCCGCCCGCACGTCACGGCATTGGCGACCTCCGGATGCGTATGCATCACGTACCGTTGCGGCATGACGGCATGCATGATCGTCTCGACCGATGGCCTCATCGCCGCGTCCGGAGGATCAATGCGGGCCGCAAGCAGGCGTTCGGCCAGACGGGCCTCCGTTTCTTCTCCGCTCCCGGCCAGTTCCGGATCGTCCAGAAGCGCCAGGACCTTCGCCCGGTCCATCTGCAGGGCGTCGGCCGGCCCCATTTCCGCCATTGACTTGCCGCTGGCCTTCA
>JAOACM010000454.1 GCA_026417845.1 Planctomycetota bacterium
ATCCCAGGGCAGACGTTCGCGTCGCTGGCGGAAGACATAATGCTGTTCCGCGAGATGGACCTGGAAATGATAGGCATCGGCCCGTATCTGCCGCATCCGGCTACGCCGCTGGGCGCGCCGGCACCCGCGGACGCCAAAGGGAACCCGTTGCCTCCGGCCGGGGCGGACCAGGTTCCGAACACGGAGACCATGACCTGCAAGGTTGTGGCCCTCGCGAGGCTGGCATGTCCGGATGCAAACATCCCCGCCACGACGGCGCTGGCCACGGTAAATTCCGACCGCGGTTACGAGCTTGGGCTTTCGCGCGGCGCCAACGTGGTTATGCCGAATATTACTCCGTCAAGGTACCGCGTCCTGTACGAAATTTATCCGGCGAAGTCCTGCATAAGGGAGGATTTCGAGGCGTTCCACTCGAACCTCGTCCGGCGTATACTCGCCATGGGCCGGACGGTCGGTTCGGGACGCGGCGATAACGTGAGGTTTACCCGTAGCGGCAGCAAAACAGGCGCTCCGGCACCGGAGAAGGAACGCTGATCGCGATGGAAGGACAGTTTCGTACGGAACGTGACCTGCTGGGCGAAAAGCATATCCCCGCTGATGCTCTGTACGGCATACACACCGCGCGGGCGATAGAGAATTTTCCCTTGGCCGGCAGGCCGGTCTACCCGGAGCTGGCCAGGGCCTTCGGCGAGGTAAAGCTCGCCTGCGCGATCGTAAACCGTTCGCTCGGCGTGTGGCCTGACGGGCCCAGGGCCGACGCCATCGAGGCTGCCTGCCGCGAGATGGCAGACGGCAAACTCGTTCCCCACGTCGTGGTGGACGCCCTTCAGGGAGGCGCCGGCACATCCACGAACATGAACGTGAACGAAGTCATCGCCAACAGGGCCCTTGAGATACTCGGCGCCAGACACGGCGATTACTCATTGATCTCCCCTGCAGACGATATCAACTGCCATCAGTCAACTAACGATACCTTCCCGACCGCGCTCAAGCTCGCTGCCATACGCCTTCTGCGCCTGCTTGAAGAAAAGATCGTGGCCCTCCAGGAGGCTTTTCAGGCCAAGGAAAAGGAATTCGCCGGCGTCGTGAAGGTAGGAAGGACCCAGTTGCAGGACGCCGTACTCGTCACGCTCGGCCGCGAGATGGGGGCCTTCGCCGAGGCGCTTTCAAGGGACAGGTGGCGGATATACAAATGCGAGGAGCGGCTGAGGGTCGTAAACCTCGGCGGGACGGCTGTCGGCACCGGCCTCGGTGCTCCGCGCCGTTTCATATTCAGGGTCGTGGATGTTCTCAGAGATATAACCGGCATCGGATTCGCGAGGGCCGAGAACCTTATTGACAATACCCAGAACGCCGACGTGTTCGTTGAGGTCTCCGGCATGCTCAAGGCGCATGCCGCCACGCTCCTGAAGATAGCCGGCGATCTGCGGCTCATGTCGTCCGGCCCGGATGCGGGGCTGGGCGAAATAACGCTTCCCGGGCGCCAGGCGGGTTCCTCGATAATGCCCGGCAAGGTGAATCCCGTGATTCCGGAGGCCGTCTCGCAGGCGGCGATCCGTGCGATGGCCGAGGACCAGTGCATCTCGATCGCCGCGGGACTGGGCAATCTCGAACTTAACGCCTTCATGCCGCTGATCGCGGACAGCCTGCTTTCCATGATCAAGCTGCTGACCGGGGCCTGCGACATCTTCAGGAGATTCTGCGTCGAGGGCATCCGGGCGAATGAGGAAAGATGCAGAAGAAGCGTGTCCTCCTCCATCGCTGCCGTCACCGCCCTGGTCCCTCTGCTGGGCTATGAAAAGGCCTGCGAAATAGCTGCAGAGGCGAGGGCGTCGGGGGCTGGCATCCGCGAGGTGGCCGTCCGGCGGGGGCTCGTTACGCCCGAAGAATTCGACAGTCTCGTATCGCCGGAGGCGGTCTGCCGCCTCGGTTCCCCGGATGCGTCCTTTCCACGGGCGCATCGCGGGACGGAGCGTGGGGCATGCGGGAAGGACGGGCCGGGGGCGGATCGGGAGCCGAATCCGGACACCGCAGACGGCTGCGACGGCGGAACCGGGCATTTGTGAGGGGCGCACGCGATGGGAAAGCTTGCGCTGCCGGGGAATCCTGCCGGAGAGTGAAACGCGGGGGAAGGATCCCACCGGAACCTCCCGCTGGGAAGCGGCCGGCGTCGAGCCATAGGCTCCGAGGCCGGGGTTTCCGGCCAGACCCGGAAAACCGCTGCCGGGCGCAGGTCCGCAGGCATCCTGATGGCAGGCCTGATCAATGCGTGCCGCGGAAGGATCAGGGGAGCCGCATGCGACATGGAAAAGACGCCGAAGGGGATGCGCCTTCACATAGGTATTTTCGGGAGGCGCAACGTGGGCAAGTCGAGCCTGCTGAACGCCATAACGCGCCAGCAGGTTTCCATAGTCTCCGACGTGGCCGGGACCACGACAGATCCCGTCGAGAAACCGATGGAACTGCTCCCNCTGGGACCGGTCCTCTTCATAGACACCGCCGGCATTGATGACACGGGCGCCCTGGGCGAGATGCGCGTCCAGCGCACGCGCCGCGTATTCGACAGGACGGACCTGGGCGTTCTAGTGGCAGAGGTCGGCGAGTGGGGCCAGTTTGAAGACATGATACTGGCCGAGTTCAAGACCCGAGGCATACCTGCGGTTGTTGTTTTCAACAAAATAGACCTCGGAAGTCCGCGCCAGGAAATTCTGGACCGTCTGGCGAAGGAAAAGATCCGAGTAGCAATGACGAGCGCTGATCGAGGCGCCGGCATACTCGACTTCAGACAGGCCTTGCTGGATTCCGCTCCTGCCGATTTCATAAATAACCCGACCATACTTTCGGACCTGGTGGGACCCGGCGAGATGGCGGTGCTGGTGATACCCGTGGACAAGGAGGCCCCGAAGGGCCGGCTGATCCTGCCGCAGGTCCAGGCGATACGCGACCTTCTGGACGGCGATTCGTTCGCGCTGATGGTAAAGGAAAGGGAATTGCGCGAAGCTCTGGACAGATTGAAGAAACCCCCGAAGCTCGTCGTAACCGACTCCCAGGCGTTCATGAAGGTCGCGGCAGATACTCCGCGCGATGTGCCTCTGACTTCGTTCTCGATCCTGTATGCCCGGTACAAGGGCGATCTGACGGAGATGGTCCGCGGGACTCTGGCGATAGAGAAACTGAAGCCCGGCGACAGGATACTCGTGGCGGAGGCCTGCTCGCATCATCCGATCGCCGAAGATATCGGCCGCGTCAAGATCCCGAGGTGGCTTACGCAATTCGTCGGCGGCAAACTGGAATTTTCCACCGTTCAGGGGCATGACTTCCCGGAAGACATCTCCCCCTACTCTCTGGTGGTCCACTGCGGCGCATGCATGCTCAACAGGCGCGAGATGCTGACGAGAATACTGCGGTGTCGCCAGGCCGGCGTCCCGATAACGAACTACGGCCTGGTCGTCGCCTATTCCCTGGGAATCATCGAGAGGGCGCTCGAACCGTTCCCGGCCGCGCTCGACATATACAGGGCCGGGGCTTCCGGCGTCGCATGAACCGTAATTGTCTACCGGATTCAGGTGGCGGCTGTCATTTGGTAAGCGTCCAACCGTGACCATCTTCCAAAAGGCACGGGCGTTGCCGATGATGCGCTGCGGGCGGTTGAGGAGGGCACACGC
>JAOACM010000045.1 GCA_026417845.1 Planctomycetota bacterium
GTTCAGAAGCCGGCACCGGGGACTAAGGTCCTTGACTGGTTCATGGTTCTGAAGTCGTGTCCGGACCAATAGCCGGCTGTAGCGACGTTCGCGTGTCCTCCGGCCACGCCGGGCTTGGGATTCCACGCGTTTGGTAGGGGACGGACGGCTGTCCGATGATAGGAGCGCATTACCGTAAGAGTCTGTCTGGAAACCTTCTTGCGGGAGAGGAGGGCCTTCTCAAACCCAAAGCTCCGCGCCTGAGGTTTTTGGACAGATCCTAAGAGCCTGTCCAGAAACTTCCAGCCGCGAAGTCTGGATCGCAGGGCTGTAGGTTTCGCCAAGGCAGGTTTTCCAGGTTCTAAGTGCAAAGCCTTGGAGCGACCCGCAAGGGATGCGCCAGTGCGCATATTCGCCTCGCACACTTCGAACCGGGCGGACGAAGAAGGATCGGGCCAGCGGAGCCCGTGCATTCCGGACTCCGCAGTTAAGGCCATGGCCCCCGAGAACTGCCGGCCATCCGCAGGATGGGTAGCCTGATCGTTTCTCTACCCGGGGACCGTATCGAAATTCTCGAACGCCTGCCGTGAGGGCGGTAGCGTGTGCCAATCCGCTTCAGTACGGCTCGCGAGGCACAGCGTTGACAAAAGGAGACTCCGGAATGAGAGGGAAGCGCGGTGGCGGACATGCGGGAAGGCCGGGGGTTCGGAAGGCTGTCAGATGCGGGGCGCGTTCCAGCGGGGACTTGGCGGAGACCGTCCGTTTCCACGGCCACATGTGCCCCGGACTGGTCATAGGCTACCGCGCCACGAAGGAGGCGCTGGCCAGACTCGGCGCGCGGCGGGCGGAGGATGAGGAGATTGTCGCCATAGTAGAGAACGATTCCTGTTCCGTTGATGCCGTCCAGTGGCTCTCCGGCTGCACGTTCGGCAAGGGTAATTTCTTTTTCCGCGATTACGGCAAGCAGGTGTTCACCTTCGCGCTTCGCGGGAGCGGGCGCGCGGTGCGGGTGGCGCTGAAGCCGTCCGCCTTCGGACCTCCCGGCGGACCGTCCGATGGCGGCGGGCGAGGGAACCGGGATCGCGGGCCCGGCGGGGGCGGGCAGGGGCGCGCCTTCCGCCCGGAGGAACGCGAAGCGATAACGCGCCGGCTTCTGAAGGCCCCCGCCGAAGAACTGTTCGACATCCGCGAGACGAGGATAAGCCTTCCGCCGAAGGCGGTCATACACGAAAGCGTCGTGTGCGAGAGATGCGGAGAGGCGGCCATGGCCACCAGGATCGTAAGGAAGCGGGGCCGGGCGTACTGCATCCCGTGCACCCTAAAACGTGGAGCGCGACAGGGCCGATGGGGAGGCTGAAGCGTTCCGCTCTCTGGGGCGGACGGCGTTCCCGGCGATGGCCGTCTTGTTCCTGATCGGAACCTGATCAGCCACCCTGCCATATACTTTGGCCTGCGATACAACCTCTTTTAGGTCCAATAGTTAAGTCAATACGTCCCACTATCGGATTGTGTTAACGCAGAGCAAATATTTTCCTGAAGAATCAAATAACTTCGGTGTATATAATACCGGACTTATTACCATAGTACCGGGATGGTAAGTAAGGAGTAAGGAGGATGCCGAAGCTGCCGAGCCTGACTGACAGGTTTGCGGCCAGAATCCGCAGCGAGATCCTCTCGGGCCGATGGGATGGGAAAGCGCTGCCTTCGGAGCGCGAGCTGGGCAGGCGGGCAGGCATTTCGCGCGTGACCGTGCGGAGGGGATTGAAGAAGCTGTGCGCGGAAGGATTGATCGAGGCGAGGCCTGGCCGGGGGTACTTCGTGAAGGCGAAGGCCATGGTCGCCCGGTCGGAGGATGCTCGCGCGGTACTTTTCGTCAGGTGGAGCGAGCATGGCGAGGGGCGGCTGGACGCGCTGCATCTTGGCATCGCCCGCGGGGCGATGGAGGAGGCGAGGCGGATCGGATTGGATCTTTACATAACGGTCCAGGATGCCGCCGGGCTTCTGCGCGATCTCGATGCGCGGTGGGGCGGAGATCTCCGGGGGATTCTGCTGGACAGGGCGCCGCCGTATTTCGTCGAAAAGCTCCTGTCAAAGAACGTGCCGTTCGTGATCGTGGATGACGAGGCGGAGAACATGCCCACGGCTGCCGTCATCCAGGACAACGCTGGAGGGATGAGGCTGGCGATGGAACACATCGCCGGTCGCGGGCACGGGCGGATCGGGCTGATAGTCGCCGATATCAGGAGCATACACGCCCGTCAGCGTGTGGCCGGGTACAGGGAGTACCTCCTGCGGGCCTCAATGCCGTTCGAACCGGCCCTCGTGGCGGAAGGCAGCCTGGACTCCGCCGGGGGCCGGACGGCTGCCGCGCGCCTCCTCGATCTCCCCGCTCCTCCGACGGCGGTCTTCGTGACCCACAGGGACATGCTGGGTGGTGCGGTAGAGGAATTGAATGCCCGTGACCTGGCCTGTCCGCGCGACATTTCGCTGGCGGTGTGGGGGAGGCCCGGTCCGGATGAGCCCGCTGGCGAATTGACAGACGTGACGTTCGTCACATGGGACAGGGAGGAGATGGGGCGTCTGGCGGTCCGGGCGCTGGAGCAGCGCATCGCGGCGGGGATACCGGAACGCATGACGATCCGCGTCGGGACGCGCTTGGAGGACCGGGGGTCGGTGGGGCCGCCGGCGGGACATTTCGCGGCGGGACATCGCGCGCCGGCTTCCGAGCGAACAGCGGATGCGGGGAGGTGCGGCGTATGAGGAAGGGAGGAGCCTTCTGGCCAGTGTTTTTCGCCGTAGCGCCCCTGTTCCCGGCGGGGAGCATCGCAGGCGAGGCGGCCGCGCCGGCGTTCGCGGCGAAACCGGAGGCGGAGAGGCACGGGGACGGGGCGAAGATCGCCTTCGCGGTTCAGGCTCCGACAGATGTCGAGGTCGCCGTACTCGACGCCGCCGGCAACGTCGTGCGCCATCTGGCCGCGGGCGTCCTCGGCGGCGAAAAACCGCCGCCCGAACCGCTGAAGCCCGGATTCCGCCAGGAAATCGTCTGGGACGGCAGGGACGATTCGGGCAGGCCGGCCGGAGGAGGCCCGTTCAGGATCAGGGTGCGCGCGGGAATGCGGGTCGAACTCGACGGGTTCCCGGTAGAGCATCCGCACTGGGTAGGCGAACTCCGCGGCCTGGCCGTCGGTCCGGGCGGAGAGCTGTACGTCTACAGTTCGACGGTCTGGACGCACCGGGGATCGAGCCGGTGCCTGCAGGGTTTCGACCGGGACGGCAAGTATCTGCGCACGATAATGCCTCCTCCCGCGGACCTGCCTAAGGAAAAGGTAAAGCCGCTGGGGTTCATTGACGCGGGCGAGGCCGGATACTATCCGCGTAACCATTTCGGCACCTGGCCCGAGTTCTATCCCGGGGCGGTGGGCCAACTGTCCCCGCGGCTGACGCCGGACGGCAAGCTCCTGCTCTACAACCACCTTGAGACCGCAAAGCTCGATACGGACGGCGGCGCCGCCGGAGGAACGTTCTGGACCGGGTACTGGAAAGGTCTCCAGCCCAGCCACTACACCGTCCCGCGGACGTTCATCTGCGTTCCTTCGCCCGACGGGAAGTTCGTGTACATGTCCGGTCTGAATTCGCCCAAGGATCGCTCCGGGAAACCGACCGACGCGTTTCCCGCCGGCCGCGTGTACCGGATGGACGCCGGCGGGGACGGAAAGATGGAAAAGTTCGCGGGCATCGGCGGGAGCGCGACATCCCCCCACGGCGATCCGATCGCCGGCGCCGACTGCGACGGAGACGGCAACCTCCTGGTCTGCGACTGGGCCGGCGGCAAGGTTCGTGTGTTCGGGCCGGATGGCGGCGAGATCGGCGGGTTCGCGGCGGAGGGGGCTGAGCTGGTGGCGTGCCACCGGAAGAAGGGCTGCGTCTACGTACTTTGCGCTACCGTGTCGGGGAAAAATACGGTCAGGCGCAAGCTGGTCAAATTCTCCTCGTGGAAACCGGACGCCGTGAGGGTGGCCGAAACGGAGATCCCGCTGAAAGCCACATATCTCTACGCGCAGGAGAGTCCGAGCGTGGCGATGGCTCTGGACGAGGTCTCCGATCCGCCGGCGATCTGGGTCGGCCAGGCCTTCGCCGGGAGCGCCAGCCAGAGGAAGGATTGCGGCATACTTCGGATCGAGGATCGCGGCGAATCCCTGGTGCGGAAGCTGGACCTGCTTGACGCCCAGCGGTTCCCTCCGGCCGTCATGCCGCGGATGGCGGTCCATCCCGACACCGAAACGCTGGTATTCAACGACGGATCGGCGGGAATCTCGGCGGTCAACGGCATTTCAGGCAGGAAGATAGAGGTCCCCTTCGACGCGGCGGCCGATTTCGGCGTCGGCTGGGACGGCAACTGGTACGTCCAGGTCGGCGGGGGGTATTCGGGATACATCTGCCGCTATGACAGGGACTTCAAACCGATCCCGGTGGCCGATCCTCCGACCGGCGGCTACCAGGGTCGCGATTCCCCCGACGCGAAGAAGGAAAAGCCGCTGCCGAACGCCCTCGGCTTCGTATATGGCCGCATGGGAGCGGGCTATTGCACCGTAGGTCTGGCCGCCGACACCAAAGGCCGTCTCTACTCCATGCAGATGGGCACCTGGGCGTGGTATTGCGTCGCCGTGTTCGGTCCGGACGGGAGGCCGGAAGATCACGGAAGGATGAAGGATCATCCGGAGATGAAAAAGGTCGGACGGTTTCCGAGCGCCATCGTCGGGCCGATCGAGGCGACGCCCGGCGGAATTCAGCTCGACCGCCAGGGGAACATCTACATCGGCCTGAAGCTCTTCCCCGGGGATTTCATCCCGCCGGACGCCTTCCGCGACGGACGGCCGGGCAGCTACGTGCATTACTATGGCATGACCGGGAGCGTGGTCAAATTCGGGCCGGAGGGGGGAAGCATAACGGCGATAAAAGAGGGATCCCCGGCGGAAGAACGGAAGGGGATCGTGGCCGACGTCCGGTGGGGGTGGATGTCGCAGGTCAGCAGAAAACTCGAAAACGCCCTGCGCGTCTACCCGGGGCTGGGTTGCATGTCCGGCGCCTTCGGCGACGGCTGCATGTGCCGCCAGCCGATGTTTCAGGTGGATGGCTGGGGGCGCATCTTCTACCCGTGCGCGACGACATGCTCGGTAAGGATAACGGACAACAACGGCAATCTCATACGGGAATTCGGGCGCTACGGCAACGTTGACTCCCGCGGTACGGGCGGGGATTCGGCGGTTCGAACGCCCGACATCCCCCTGGCCTGGCCGGAGGCCGTGGGAGTAAGCCGCAGGGCGATCTACGTGTCCGACGTCGCCAACAGACGCATTGTGCGTCTGACGAAGAGGTACGCGGCCGAGGAAATATGCGGGATCGGGGACGCCGCAGGCCGGTAGGGAAAGGAGGAACCGGGACATGAAAGGGCGCATGACTGCACTCGCAGGACCAGCAATGTGGATCGCAACCTTCGCTGCCGGCGCGGAAAACCCGCTCTCCGGGCTGCCGTCGAAGCCGGAGGGGCCGCACATCGAGAAGATCCGGGCGCTGGGCGACAACTCCTGGGCTATCCTCGGCCAAGCGGCTCCGGACCCGAAGTGGGGCAGGGAGGGCACGGCCCGCGGCCGCGCCTTCTCTCCGAAGATGGCCTGCGCCAGGGACCTGGGCGGAGCGTTTTTCTGCGGCACGGGCGTTCACGGCGCCAAAAGGTCCGACGGCCGCTACATGGACGACCTGTGGTTCTACGACGCCAACGCCCACAGGTGGATATGCCTGTATCCAGGCGCCGGCCCGGATACGAAGCTCCACCTGGACAAAAACGGCTTCGAGGTGGACGAAGCCGGCAACCATGTCCCCGTTTCGTACCTGTCCCACGCTTACTATAACACCACCTACAACCCCGACCTGAAGCTCTACCACATCATGTGGACCCAGTGCCCGTGGTGGTACGAAGCGTTGCCGCAGCGATGGGCGTGGCTGGACCAGAAGTACCCGGAGGTCGCGAAACGTTCGTACGGGAACGTCGGTCCGATCATAGCTTCCCCGAAACATCCGCTGTTCTGGGATGTGGCCAATGCCAGGTGGGAGCGGAAGTTCGTCGAGGGGCCTGGTCCCGGCGGCCGGTTCGAAGGCGTCGCCGAATACATCCCTTCGCTGAAGAAAACCGTCTACGTCCACAACGGGACGACGTGGCTTTACGATTACGCATCCAACTCGTGGACGGCCGGTCCGAAGATCGTCCCCAAAGAGGCGGGGACGTACGAGCAGATCGGCTGCTACGATTCGAAGCGCGAACGCCTGTATGCGGGCCACAGTAAAAAGGGGTTCGGCTGCCTGGACCTCAAGACCATGACCTGGCAGGAGGTCAGGGGGGAGGGGCAGCCGGAGGATCTCGGTACCAGCTCGAACACATACATGGCCTTCGATTCAGCCAGCGGCGTCATCGTGTGGAAGCAGCCGCACGGCCCGGTGGTCGTCTACGACCCCGACACTAACAAGTGGACTGACATGGGCAACAGGTGGGTCGAGCAACCCTCGAAGAATCCATATCCGGACATCCCTTGCCCGAAGTATCACGTCAAGTACATGGTGTGGCACGGCTTCTACAATGCGGAACTGAACGCCCATTTCTTCTACATCGCCGGCGACAGCGGGAATACCGACGCCAATTTCCTGGTCTACCGCTACAGGAACGCGAAGAAGGAATAGGCGGCTGGCGGGGTTGGAGAGCCGGCGGGGTTGAAGAGCCGGAGCGAAGGCTCGTGACAAAGCCGCGGAGCGGTGGGCCGGCCGGGGGGTATCGTGAAAAGCTGCGGCCGGATCGGGACCGGCGTGTGCGCCGGGGCGGAGGGGGGAGACCGGGTGCGCCGGCGGAGGATACCGGTCCGCGTCGAATATGCGATCTACGCCAGAGGCAGGGAACCCTGGCGCACCCCAAGACCGGGCAATTACCGTCCAAGCCGGGGGATCGGCGTATCAGGGACCCCTGGCGCGTTACGCCGGGGACCTGGCCGATAGGAAACAAGGAGGATTTCGGGACGATGCGGATGATGCTCTCCGCGCGATACTGGCCATGCCGCCGCGCCGGAGGCGAGACGGCGCGCGGCGCGACCGGGAACGCCGGGAAGGCCCTATGGCCCGGGGAGACTGACATGCGGACGGGATGCAGGAAAGAAGGGCGGCGCCTCGGTTCCGCCAGGCCGG
This sequence comes from Planctomycetota bacterium, assembly GCA_026417845.1. Lineage (GTDB taxonomy): Bacteria > Planctomycetota > SZUA-567 > H5-PLA8 > CALKMO01 > CALKMO01. The sequence goes on from JAOACM010000045.1 coordinate 7,207, forward strand.
CGGCGCGGCGAGCGGCGCGGATCGTTCCGGCATTCGGGGCGCGTATCGCGCTGGCGGCCGCGGGCCCGGCAGCGGCCGTTCTGGCCGTCGGGCTGGCATCGGTCGTCGGCGCAGCCGCCGGGGGCGAGGTTCCCGGCGTCGGGGAAGATTCACCGTTGCGGAAGTACGTGACGGTGGACTGGCGCGGGGTTCCATTGGGGGAGGCGCTTAAAGATCTGGAGGCCAGGGCCGGGGTCCGGTTCGAGTATCCCGCGGAGGCGGTTGAGAAGGCCGGCTTCGTCGCTTACGCGGCGAAGGGGCAGGAGGCCGGCCGCGTGGCGACGCGGATACTGAGACCGCGCGGGTTGAGGCTGGCAAGGGCGGAGGGGGAGAAGGTCTTCGTGGAAAGGCTGGACCCGCTGGAGGAGTTTCGAGTGAAGCGGGAGGAGGTGTACGAGTTCGCGCGGAAGCCCGAGGTGACCCGCGGAGGCGACCGGGTGACCATAGCGTTCGAGACGAAGGGATACTGCGACGTTACGGTGGCGATAGAGGACCCGGCGGTCCAGGTTGGCGGGCGGCCAAAGATAGCGAGGCATCTGGCTAGCGGCGTATTGGGGGATAACGCGCCCGAGCCGTTCCGGTGGAACTCGAAGAAGCAGGTAATTGTGTGGGATGGGAAGGACGATCAGGGAAGATATATAGACGATAAGGACAGGTTGACCGTCCGCGTATCGCTGGGACTGAAACCGGCATTCGAGAAAAAGCTTTTCGGAGACCCGAAGCGGCGCATCGGCTTCAGCCCGCCCATCATGGTCGCCGCCAAAGAGGGGGTGTATGTCTTCGACGGCCGCGGCACCGACTTCCTGCGGCTCTTCGATCACCAGGGCGACTATGTCCGCACCATATACCCGTTCGATGCCGACAAGCTCGACAGGATAGTAGGGCTGAAATGGCACCAGCCGCCGCAGGCGGAGAAACCCGTGCCGTACAAGTTCGGGTTCACCCTGGCCTCGATGCTCACATCAGGCACGAGCTGCATCTTCGACGGCATCGGAGACATAAAGCACGGGCGCGGGGTGGCGGCCACGGCCATGGCCGTGCGCGGCGGCCGCATAGCGCTCGCTTACATTGACCTGAACCGCCTGGCGGCGGACGGCACGACCGGCGGTCTGAACCTGAAGGGGGGCCGGACCGGTTACCGGGTGGATATCGGCTCGTCCTACGGCCAATACAGGAACGAACCCGTCGGCCCCACGAGCGCCGCGTTCGGTCCTGACGGGAAGGCCCTTTACCTGACCGGCTACTTGTGGCGGTCCGGAGGGACGGGCTGGGTCGGCGGGTGCCTCAACGGCGTGGTAAAGCTCGACTATGAAAACGGGATCGAACCCGAGGTTTTCGCGGGGAGCATGACGCGCGACGGGTACGGGTCGGGCCCGGACAGGCTGGCCGTACCGACGTCGGTGGCCTGCGACCAGGCCGGCCGCGTCTACGTTGCCGACCATTGGAACGACCGTATCCAGGTCTTCGATCCGTCCGGCAAACTGCTGAAGAGCATCCCTTTCGAAAGACCGACCAGGGTCATGATACACCCGGAAAGCGGGGCTATATGGGTGGCGTCGTATCACTGTTACGGCGTTCCCCCGGATCTGGCGAAACGGAACCTCCAGTCCATCGAGAAACTTCAGCCGAAGATCACGGTGCTGGGGCCGTTCGAGGATCCGAAGAAACTCCGGGAATATCCCCTGCCGGTGGAGACAGGCGACCCATGGTCCATGCTGGAAAAGGGCCAGCCGGTGAGCGTGGAGGTGGATTTCTGGACAGACCCGCCGACAGTCTGGGTCGCCGGTCGCAAGCTGATCGTGACGGCGGAGTGGGTAGGCAACTGGCAGGGCGGCTCCTTCAGCGGCGGAGACGCCGGGGACTCCTGGCGGTCGGGCGCCATCCGGCTGCTCGAAGCCGGGGACGGCGCGCTCAGGCCGAAGCGCTCCTTCGCCGACGATGCGGTCGCATCGTGCCTGCGCGCCACGCCACCGGACCATTCCAGCCAGCGCCTCTACGTCAACCCCGCTACGGGGAAACTGTACATTCACGAACAGCGGCATCCCGCCAAGTCCTTCGTGCATCTGGTTGAGATAGATCCCGGAACCGGCGCGAAAAAGCTCGTGCGGATGCCGTTCGCCGCCGAGGACATGGCCTTCGACCTGGAGGGCATGGCGTACCTTCGGACCGACACCGAGGTCGTGCGATACGACACGAGGGGCTGGCGCGAGGTCCCGTGGGATTACGGCGAGGCGCGGCAGGCGGTCTCGTTCGAGGGGCAGGGCGCGCCCGCGATATCGGCCCTCGCCACGCCCGGCCGCCGGCCGGTGTGCTTCAATATGGGCGGGATGTGGGTTTCGCCGAAGGGACACCTCGCGGTCGCGTGTTCCACTCAGGAAATAGACAGACCCCGCAGGACGGACGGCGACTGGAAGGGAAGGGTATCCGGAGAGGGTAAGGCCTGGAGGCCCCGCGTCTATCCAGGCATCGCCCTCTGGGACCAGGTGCACGTGTGGGACAGGCACGGGAAGATAGTTTACGAGGACGCTCTGCCGGGCTGCTGGCGGATAGACGGCGTGGCCATGGACGAGCACGACAACCTCTACGTCATGGCCAACGCGACGAGGATGCTGGGCGGCAAACCCTACCCGAATGAAATGGTCGGCACGCTGCTCAAGGTCAGGCCTTGCGCTTCGAAGGTCGTTTCCTCGCAAAGCCCCGTTCTGCCCCTCCCTGCGGAGAGCCGTCCGAAGCGCGAGGCGGACCTGATCACGGCCAAGACGGGCCCGGCATGGGTGGAACCGGCCGCCGAGTGGTTTTACGGAGGGGTCGGCTACGGCGGGTTCAACACGGCGAGGTCCGGGGGAGGGTGCGCGTGCTGGCATGCCAGGTTCGCGCTGGATCTCTACGCGCGCTCGTTCGCGCCGGAGTCCGAAAATTACGGCGTGGCCGTGCTGGACCGCGACGGCAACCTGATCCTGAGGATCGGGCGGTACGGCAACGAGGACAGCGCCGGCCCCGGCAGCCGCGTTCCGCTGGGCGGCGATGAGGTCGGACTGATGTATCCCATGTACCTCGCCGCGCACACTGACCGGCGGCTTTTCATAGCCGATGCGGGGAACGCGAGGGTGCTCAGCGTAGTGCTCGGCTACCACGCGGAGGAGAAGGTGGCGCTCGGAGCGATCAGGGACGCCGGGAAGGACAGGTGACGGGAGGGCGCGCGGACCTGGCGCGATGCCGGTCCGCTCCGCCGGGGATCGCATAACCGCCGGGCCGGCGGCGCCCGCGTTCCGCCCCGGACGTTTCGATGGCGGCGGGCCGAAACGGGGGCGCGGGAAGGGGCGGATCCGGGCCCGCCCGGCTCAGGCCACGAACTCCATGCCCAGCAGAGCGCAGATATCCCGGAGCTGCCCGGAGATGTCGCCGTAGGCCAGGATGTAGTGCTGGCCGGCCACGTTCCCGGCGAACTCCGCGATCGGCCGGCCGATGTCTACCTCCAGGCCCGGCAGCCTCGGCGCCGGCGGCTTCCATCCGGCCTCCTCCCATCGCCGTGGCGTCCGAGCCTCCCCGACCGCCGCGTGGAGTCCGTACCGGCCGGTCGAGCGGAACAGGCGGCAGATCGTGACCGTCCCCGTCTTCAGCCGCGAGACGTTCATCAACCCCTCGCCCAGCCCGCCGAACTCCGCCGGTCTCACGATAACAGGCCCGTCCACCGCCTCCGACGGCACGTAGTCTGGAACGCCCAGCAGGACGCCCCTCTCCAGGAACTCGTAGAACTCCAGGTAGGGCGCGGCCTGCCCGGTCAGGTAGCGCACGATGAGCTGAGAAACCGCGCCCATGATGTCGTTTTCCGGTATGGTGCACACGCCGGCCTCGTCGTGCAGGAGCATGAAAGCCGCGGCCGGGGGGAATCCGAAGAATTTCTTGACCCCGTCCACGTCCACCAGCGACACCGCCTCGTAGCCGCGCTCTTCGATCTTCCGGCGGACGGCGAGATATAACCTGACGGCCCTCGCCACGGTCTCGTCCCGCGCCGGGGATTCGAACGTCCAGCGAGACCTCGCGGCCGCGACCTCCGAGGCGACCTGCGCCGGGTCCAGCGCCTTCATCAGCCGCTCTATCTCCAGCATGTCGAACACTTCGACCTCCGGCCCGACCTTCGCCCTCAGCGATACCCCGTCGTGCAGCGTGGCGTACAGGTGCATGTCCCTGTAACCCATCGAGCCGATGCGCGCGCCGCGCAGCCTCCCGGCGGCCTGCGCCGCCCGCGCGAAGCTCAATATGCCGTACTCGCATCTCCCGCCGTTCATGGTGTCGAAGACGTACTTGAACCTGTATCCCATCTCCTCCATCGTCCTGCGGATGGCGGTGGTGCCGGCCTGGCCGGCAGTGGTGACCCAGCGTCCGCCTTCCTCCCATCCTGTCAGTCCCCACAGGATCATCGGCTTGTGTCTGAAGGCATCCACCACCCCTATGATTGCGTGCGATGGTATCCAGCCTGAGACGCATGCCACCAGCACGTCGAAGTCGTCCGCGGCCAGCTCCCGGCGCGCCCTGGCGACGTCGCGTCCATCCGGGTCGTCGCTCACCGGCGCGGTCCACACGAGCTGCAGCCCCAGTTTTTCCAGCCGGGCCCGCGCCTCTCCGCACAACCGTTCTACTATATCCCTCGGCGTATTGACCTCCCCGAACCCGACGAAACCCGCCCTTTCCTTGCGCTTCGGAAGGGGAAAACTGTCCGGTATCCCCAGGTCCGACGGCCTGACCGCCTTCGCTTCCATGACTGTCCTCCCGGCCGCGCGATAATTGTTTGCCGTGCCCACATGGTTGGGGCGCAGCGGGCAAAGCGACCCTTTTGTAGCAGCGCCATCATTGTCCCGTTTGGGCGCACCACTACAAACAGCAGCCGCCACCTGAACGCGACAAACAATTGCGCCGCGCGTTGCCGCCCCCCGGCCCACGGCGCGCCGTCACCGTCCCGGAATTTTCTCCCCGACTGCCTCGATGCCCGGCGGGACGGATATGCGCGCCCGTCCGCCTTCCCATGCGACCGAAACCGTCCCGCGCGGGGTCGGGAAACGGACCTTGTAGTCGAACGGCGCCTCGAAGGGAGAGACGGCGATCTTCGCGCATCCCGGCTCCAGTATCTCGATCCCGGCCAGGCCGCGTATCAGGAAATCGGCCGGTCCGGCGGACCAGGCGTGCGAGTGCGAGCGCAGGAAGCCGCGGAACTCGCCCGACCTCCAGCTCCCGTTCATGTACCATTCCTCCCACGTCGAGGTGGCGCCGCGCGCCAGCATCCTCTGCCCCCAGCGGCGCCGGATCAGATCGAGCGCCAGATCCGTCCGGCCGATCCGGCGCAGGGCCGCGAGCGATACGGCGGAGAAGAACGGCTGCGCCTCCGTAAAACGGATCGCCCCGTCTTCGTACAACCGCCTCGCGATATCCCGGGCCGCAGCCGGATCCACCAGCCCCCACCGTATGGCCGCCATGTTGGCGTGCTCGCTGACCTTTTCTGATAACGCGCCGTCCACCCTGGCGTCCGCCAGGCAGCCGCGGGACGGGTCGTAGAAGCGCCGCTGGAACGCTTCGTCCAGACGGGAACCGAGCAGTCCGGCGAGCCGTTCCTCGCGCCAGTCGCCCTTCATGGCCGCCATCTTCCCGAACGCCGCCAGCGCCCCCCGGAAGATGGCGTTCAGCGCGGCGCATTCGCCGCGGCGGTCCACGGCCGCCCAGTCTATGAAAACCCAGTAGGGCATGTCCTCGATGAACCCGTCGTCGTTAACATACTCCCGGTGCGCCGCGATTATTCCGGCGGCTATGGGATACAGCTCGTGGATGTATCGGGCGTCTCCGCTGTAGATATAAAAGTCCCAGAGGGCCATCACCCACCACAGAGAGTAGTCGGCGATATCGTATTGCCAGTCGTAGTCAACCGTGTTGCTTATGTTCGCCAGAAGTCCGGTCGCGTGGCGGTTGGCGGCGGCCTGCCGGAGGAACTTTCCCGTAAGCCGCAGGTCTCCGAAACATGACAGTATCCCCGGCAGCGTGACCGCCGCCACGTCGCCCAGCCATTGCGCCTGCTCCCTCCACGGAGTGTCCATCAGGCAATCGTGGCTGCACAGGCGCAGCGTATCCCTGGAAATACGGAAAACGCCGTTGAGCGTCCCGTCGCCAGATTCGAATCCTCCCGACTCCTCGAACGGATACTCGTCCAGCTCCGCCTCCAGCCTGCGGACGATAACCGGCTCCCGCGCATCGCGTATCCGGATTTTCAGATACCTGAACGCCTTCCACGCGAACGGGCGGTAAACCTGCGCCCCCCCGCGGAGAACGCAGCGATCGGCCTGCGCGCCCTCGATCGAGTTGTTGAACCGGCCGTCTATGAGTCGCTCCGCATAGCCTATCTCGATGGCGGCGCCGGAGGGACCTTCAACGAATATCCGGGGGCGCCCCGTGACGACGCGGCCAAAATCCAGCAGCACGCAGGGATCGTATATTCCGTCGAATATCCTGTCCTCATGCTGGGTGCTGCATTGGAAGACGGCGGCTCCGGCACCCTCCCGGAGCAGGTTTTCGACCCCTTCGGCGCGCGCGTAGCGTAGCGGACATCCAGCCTGGGAAAGCCCTGGAGACAGATCGTCCGGTCTGGGCCGGGCAGCCAGGTTCAGGCACTCTTCCACGCTCACCACCCGCGCGGCCCTGACGCTCCCGCCCAGCCGCGCCGGGATATCGCTGGGCAGCAGGCGCGTCCAGGGCGGGACGGAGGGCGGATGATCGGATGTCCGGCCACGCAGAGCTATGGCGCGCATCCAGCTTGAGTCGTCGAAGCCAGGGCGGTTCCAGCCGTCAGGAACCAGCCGCGAATCGAAATGTTCCTGGTAGGGCGCCATGACGTTGGCGTTCCACCGGTAAGTGTCGGTCTTCCACGCCTCAGCCCTCAGGACGCGCCACCTTTCATCCGTCCCCAAAAGGAAGTTCCCGTTTCCGTCTGTAACTTCGACCAGCAGCCCCCCGCGCGTGTCCGGAACTGTGCCGATATGGTTGACCAGGACCGCGAGGCATCGTTTCTCGATCGAGGCGTTCGCGCCCGGAATTTCGTATTCGTCGTAGTACTGGAAGTAAGGCTGCGACATCGGAGCTCCCCGGCTTAGAAACTCCCCGTCGAGAAACAGTTCGTACCGCGTGTCGGCCGTTATGAAGATCCGCCGCGCGTCGAGGCCCGAAGGAAACTCGATACGGAAATACCAGTACGAGTTCTTCTCCCCGCTACCCCCAGGCGCCCATATCCACCTCGCCCGCCAGCGTCGCGAGCGCGCGAAGCCCTCCAGCGCGCGCGAATCGTCCGCCTTCTCCTCTGATCTCATCGCTGAAATTCTCCCGCACCCATTGCATGACGCTCTCGCAAGGTTCCCGTCGAAGTATCAGCGGCACCTGGCTGACGCCGGCGGGCCTCCTGCGGTTTACGGGACCATCCGAGCGTTCCGGAAGAAGCGGACATCTATATGTCCGATCTCCTCAGTTTCCTCCCCTTCGCCAGCAACCGCTTCTTAACCTGTCTCTTATACACATCT
>JAOACM010000455.1 GCA_026417845.1 Planctomycetota bacterium
GCCCTTCGCCGGGCGCCGGCTCTGGAGCTTCGCGGAGCTATGCGCGCGAGACACACAGGATCGCGCTTTCGCCGCCCAGATCCGCCTCCGATGTCGCGACACCCTGCGGGACCGGACCAGTGGACAGGGAAACGGCCAGCGTCTCGCCCTTTATGTAATCGGCGAAGCGGTTGCAGACACTGACGACTCTGTCCGATCCGGAGATGGTCAGGCGGATCCGCGCGTCGTAGCTCAGGTCCATCTCGCTCCTGAGCGAATTGACGCGGTTGACGATTTCGCGCGCCAGTCCCTCTTCGATCAGGTCTTCATCCAGTCCGGTGTCGAGTACGACCACAGCGCGGCGGCTGTCGGACGCGGCGTAGCCCTCGCGCGCCTCCACGACGACCTCGACCTCGGAGGGCGAAAGCTCGACCTTTTCGGGGAGATCCAGGATCAGGCGGCCGGTCCGGGCCATCTCGCCATAGGCCGCGCGGGCATCCGCCTTCTCGAGCGCCGCCTTGATCTTCGGCACCAGCGCTCCGTGCTTCGGGCCGATCGCCTTGAAATTCGGCCTTATCGCATACGAGGCATGCTGGGTCGGCACGATGTCATCGTTGTAGCGGATCTCCTTTACGTTCAGCTCGTCGGCGATCAGCGCCATGTGTTTGCGCACCGTTTCCCTGTCGGCGGGGTTGGCGAGGACGATCTCGGCCAGGCGCAGCGGCTGCCTGACCTTGAGCTTCGCAGCTGTCCTGGCGGCGCGGCCGAGCCGCACGATCTCGCGGACCAGCGCCATCTCCCGCGACAGCGCCTCATCTATTGCCGACTCGTCCGCTTCCGGAAATGTGCACATGTGCACGCTTTCCGGGACCGAAGACGGCCACGGGGAGCGGGCGAGGTTCCTGTACATCTCCTCGGCCAGGAACGGAGTGAACGGGGCCGTCATGCGAACCATCGTCAGCAGGGATTCGTACAGCGTCCAGTAGGCATCGTACTTGTCAGCGTCCTTCTCGCCCTTCCAGAACCTTGCCCTGCTCCGGCGGACGTACCAGTTCGACAGCGAATCGCACAGTTCCAGCAGCACGCGGGCGGCGCCGTAGCAGTCGAAATCGTCCAGCGCCCGCCTCAGTTCCCGGACGGCAAGGTTAGTCTCGGATATTATCCATCTGTCCAGCAGCGACCGCTCCCTCGCCGGCCGATATCCCCTGGCCCCGGCGAATTCGGAGGACAGGAAGCAGCGAACCTGTCCCGCCCCTTCGGAGGGGTCGAATCCGTCTATGCGCGCGTAGATGGCGAAGAAGCTGTACACGTTCCACAGCTTGACGATGTACTCGCGTTGCGCCTCCGCCACCGCCCTGTCGTCGAATCTGGTGGAGGTCCACGGCTGGTTGGACGAATAGAAATACCATCGCAGGGCATCGGCGCCGACCCTGGCGATCAGTTCGGAAGGTTCGGTGTAGTTGCGCTTGGATTTCGACAGCTTTTCGCCTTCGGAGTTCAATACGTGTCCCAGGACTATGCAGTTCCTGAACGGATGCGGCATCTCCGCCTTATCGAAGACCATCGTGCTTATCGCCAGGAGGCTGTAAAACCATCCGCGGGTCTGGTCTATCGCCTCGGCGATAAAATCCGCCGGGAAGCAGGCCTCGAATTTTTCCCTGGAACCCGGGACGTGCGGATAACCCCACTGGGCGAAGGGCATGGCGCCGGAGTCGAACCAGCAGTCTATCACTTCCGTAACGCGCGAAGATCTGCCGCCGCACCTCTGGCAGTCGTAGGTTACCGCATCTATATACGGCTTGTGGATGGCCAGGTGCGGACTGAGGTCCGGTTCCTTTTCCCTGGCCTTCTCGAAGACATCGAACCCCCTCGCGCCGGGCCTGGAGCGGAGATCGTCCATCGAGGCGATCGCCTCCCAGTCGCCGCAACGCTCGCACATCCAGACGGGAAGCGGCGTTCCCCAGTAGCGTTCGCGCGACAGAGCCCAGTCCACGTTGGTCTCCAGAAAATTGCCGAACCTGCCGTCGCGGATGTGCTCGGGCCTCCAGCGGATAAGCCTGTTGTTCCCGATGATCCTGCCGATGACCTTCGTGGTGGCCAGGAACCACGAATCGCGGGCGTAATACAGCAGCGGCCCATCGCAGCGCCAGCAGTGCGGGTACTCGTGCCTGACCGTCTCGCGCCTGAGCAGCAGCTTCCGCCTCTGGAGGTCCCTGATTATCTCCCCGTCGCAATCCTTGCAGAAGCGGCCCGCCCACGGCGCGACCTCGGGCGTGAAGCGCCCGGCCGGATCAACGAGCTGGATGACCGGGAGGCCGTTCTCCCTGCCGACGCGGTAGTCGTCCGCTCCGAATGCCGGCGCCGTGTGGACGATGCCGGTGCCGGAATCAAGCGTTACGAAGTCGCCGGCGATTATGAAATACGCTTTTCTGTCCGTTCTGGCATATGGGTACAGCGGTTCGTAGGATCTGCCCAGAAGCTCCCGGCCCCTGACGCGCCCTTCCACCTGAAACTTCATCTTGCCCATCACAGGGCCTACGCGGGCCTCCGCCATCACCAGCCGCTCGTCGCCGACGCGCGCATAAACGTAATCAACCTCCGGATCCACCGTCAGCGCCGCGTTGCTGATCAGCGTCCAGGGAGTAGTCGTCCACGCCAGATAATACGTCCTCGGATCCTCGGCTGATCTGAAGCCGACGTAAATGCTCGGATCCTCCACCTCGCGGTATCCGAGTCCAACCTCGTGGCTTGAAAGCGCCGTCCCGCACCGGGGACACCACGGCACCACCTTGTGCCCCCGGTAGAGCAGCCCCTTCTTCCACAGCTCCGCTATCGCCCACCATACCGATTCCACGTAGGACTTGTGATAGGTCACGTAGGCATCGCCGAGATCCAGCCAGAACGCGATCCGCTCCGTAAGCCGCTCCCACTCGGCCGTGTACCGGAAGACGGAGTCCATGCATTTCCGTACGAAAGGTTCCACCCCGTATCTGAGGATGTCGTCCTTTTTCTCCAGCCCCAGCTCTTTCTCGACTTCGATTTCCACCGGCAGCCCATGCGTATCCCATCCGGCCTTTCGGGGCACATGGAAGCCGCACATGGTCTTGTAGCGGGGGAACAGGTCCTTGATGACCCTGGTCAGGACATGGCCCGGATGCGGCCTGCCGTTGGCCGTCGGGGGACCCTCGTAAAAGCGGAAGATGGGCCCCCCTTCGTTCGTCCTGAGGGTCTTGCCGAAGATATCCCGTTCCTTCCAGAACCGCAGGATACTTTCCTCCATCGCGGGGAAATCTGCCCGCGGGTCAACGGCCTCGAACATGCGTCCTCCTTGCTCCCGCTGCATCTGCATCCGGGTGTTGCGCCCGCCGCCCGCGCGATGGAGACGCCCGCGGCGCCGACCGCCCATTCGGGGTCTCCGCACCCCTCCGGTGCCGTCGAATGCCTCCCATACCAGCGGCAGACCGGGAAGCGCCAAGTATTGGTCGGGGGCTTCTTCGTATAGTCTCCGGCATCGGTATAGTCAACGTCCGGAATGGCGTTTGGCCAGGATGGCGGCCGTAACCGCGGAGTTCGAAATGTACGGGTTCTGGATGTCTGATCCGCCTTACTTCATCCGCCCGGTTCGAAGGGCGCGGACCGGATATGTACCCGGGGC
>JAOACM010000456.1 GCA_026417845.1 Planctomycetota bacterium
GGCGGATACCGGTATCGAGACGGCCGGGATGCGGGATATGCGGGGGGACCGGACCGTGATCTGGCGGGCTTGGCGTAGGGCCTGCCCGGGAACTTCCGGACGGGGCAGGCAGTTTCAAGCCCGGGGGCCCGCCCCGTGGTTTGGGGTTCCCGGCCATTCCGGCCCAGCCGTTTTCGGCGCCAAAGCCCCCGCACCCGGGTTTGGGGGGCAACTCTTCCGGCATGATGAGAGTTCGCGGACCTGAGGCCCCGCGCCCGGGGTTTGGGACACATACAGTCCGCCCGTGGGCGAGGCTATCCCCCAAAAGTCCCCGCGCCCGGGGCTTGGGGTGCTGAACAGCGGGGACAGACACCGGGCGCATTCAAAAGTCCCCGCGCATGCGGTTTTGGGGATTGCGGCCAGCGCCTTGTCGTCGTGCAGCCCCAAAATCCCTGCGCCTGCGGTTTGGGGACCGGTCTGAAGGATTGCGGCGCGCCGCGCCTGAAGCCGACAGCAGGGATGAGGCGCCGGGTGCCGCATCAGGAGGAAGCAGCAGGTTCAGGGCAGGCCCCGCGCCATCGCGCGGCGGGAATCCCGGACCTTTGCCGGGGGCGGGCGGGCCGTTCCCGGAAGCGGTGCAGGACGCCTGCGGCCGCCATGCAGGGCCGGGTCATCCAAAGGAGGATACTATGGCAGGGACCGGACCGGAACCAGTCAACCTCGTGGACCTGAAGGCGCAGTATGCCTCCATAAAGGACGAGCTGGACGCCGCGATATCCCGGGTTATCGGGAAGACCGCATTCATCCTGGGGGAGGAGGCCGCGGAGTTCGAGAAGGAGTTCGCGGCGTACTGCGGCGCGGCGCACGCGGTGGGATGCGGTAACGGCACCGACGCTCTGGAGCTGGCATACGAAGCGCTCGGGATCGGGCCGGGGAGCGAGGTCATCACCGTCGCCCATACTTTTATCGCTACGGCCGAGGCTGCCGTCCGGGTCGGCGCCAGACCGGTCTTCGTGGACGTCAGAGACGATACGCTGCTGATGGATGCGTCGAAGGTCGAGGCGGCGATAACGGACCGCACGGCCGCGATCGTGCCGGTCCACCTGTACGGCCAGTGCGCGGACATGGACCCGATACTGGAGATTGCCCGTCGCAGGGGGATCAGGGTTATAGAGGATGCCGCGCAGGCGCACGGGGCCATGTACAAAGGCAGGCGCGCCGGTTCGATGGGCGATGCGGCGGCTTTCAGCTTCTACCCCGGGAAGAACCTTGGAGCCTATGGCGACGCCGGCGCGGTCGTTACGAACGACCCGGCACTGGCCGCGAGGATGCGGAAAGCGAGGGATCACGGGAGCGCGAGCAAGTACGACCACGAATTTGTCGGCCGCAACAGCCGGCTCGACGGCATACAGGCCGCGGTCCTGCGGGTCAAGCTGAAGCGTCTGGATGCGTGGAACGAGGCGCGCCGGGCGGCCGCGGCAAGGTACGACGGGCTGCTGAAGGACCTGTTCGATTCCGGCCGCATCAGGCGCGTCGCGGCTCCGCACCACTGCCGGCACGTGTATCATCTCTACGTTGTCCGCGTCCCTGACCGGGACAGGGTGTTCGAGGAGCTGAATGCCGCCGGCATACGGGCGGGAATGCACTATCCGGTGCCGCTGCACATGCAGAGGGCCTTTGCCGGGCTGGGCGTTCCGGAGGGATCGCTTCCGGTCACTGAGAGGGCGGCGGCGGAGGTGCTTTCGCTGCCGCTGTATCCGGAGCTTACTGACGCGCAGGCACATCGAGTCGCCAGGGCGCTCAGGGCCGCGCTCCGCTAGGTTGCGTCGTGTCCGGGGTGCGCTCCGCCGGGCGATCTGCAGGGCGCGCCCGCGGTCCCGGCCGGCGCCGCCTGCCGTCCCGGCGGCGGGAAGCGCCCTGCGTTCCGTCTGCCCCGGCCCCGCGCCGGCACCGGGGACCGGGGCCGCAGGCGTCCGGGGCGTCGCGGGCGATCCGCCGGCCGGAAGCCAGCAGGCGCCGGACCGGGATGCCGGCGGCTGCGCGCCGCGGGCGTCCTGGATCGGGAGAGAAGAGCGTCCGGGAAGGCCGGAAGAGCGGGGGGCCGGAACGGGAGAAGTCCGGCGGCCGACCGTCCGTATGAGGACCTGCCCGGGAACCGGCCGGCGCGAAGTTTACAGGCAGGCGCTCCCGGCTTCCGGGCGCGAAGTTTCCGGACGGGTTTTAAGAGCTTTGTCCGAAACCTGCGGAGCGCAGCTCATACGCCCGGCTGAGCCTGCTGCCCGGCGGGAAGTTTCTGGACGGACTCTAAGAGTCCATCCGGGAACTTCCTGGCGGAAAGGTGGTTGCCCTCGAGCCATAAGCTCCGCGTCCGGGGTTCCGGGATAAGCTCTGGCAACCGCTCCGGACGGCCGAAAACGCAGCGGAAAGCGAACGATGTCAGCAGTTCTTTCCGATATCGCCGCCGTCCTCGCGTCCGATGCCCCGAGGCTCGCCGCGCTGGCGGCGCTGGCCGTCTGCTCTGCCGCCTGCAGCGCCTCGGAGACCGCGCTGTTCAGCCTCACCGACGGGGACCTGCGGCACGTGTGTGGGCGCCCGGGCAGGGGCCCGGCGCTGGTGCGCGAGCTTCTCGGAGACAAGCCGGGCCTGCTGATGACGATCCTGTTCTCCAATCTGGTCGTCAACGTGCTGATGATGAGCGTGGCCAGCATCATGCTGGATGAGGCGCTGGACGCCCTGGGACTCCGCGGCGGCCGGCGCGAGTTCGCCGCGCTGGCCGGCGGTCTGGCCGTGCTGGCGGCGGTGGTGGTTTTCTGCGAGGTGTTGCCGAAGGCCGTCGCCTACGCCGTTGCGCGCCGGCTGGCTGTGCCGGCCGCCTTTTTCGTCGGGACCGTCAGGGGGGTCATGAGGGCCGTCAGGCTCGACGGTCTGCTCCGCCTCGGCGCGCGCGCCGCCGACAGGGTCGCCGGGCCGGCTCCGGACGCGGGCCTTTCCCCGGAGGAGATGAAATCCGCCGTGGAATGCTCGAAGGACCTGCGGCCCGGAGAGCGGCGGATGCTGGGGGACGCGATGGACCTGAGCGCCCTGCGCCTGGCCTCGATAATGGTCCCGCGCACCGCCGCGCTCGCGGTCCAGGGGGACGAGCCGGTGCGCGCCGCCTTCAGGCTGGCTCTGGACAACGCCAGGACGCGCATACTCGTGTACGGCAGGAACAGGGACGACGTCCTCGGGTACGTCAACGCCAGGGACCTCTTCTTCTGCCAGAACCACAGCGCCCTGTGCAGGACGCTGGCCCGCCCCGTGCTCTTCCTGCCGGCGGTGGCGAAGGTCGTGGACGCTTTTGCGGAGTTCGTGGGAACCGGCGCCGAGATGGCAGTTGTTGTGGACGAGTACGGCGGCACGGCGGGCATCGTAACCGGGGACCGGACGGGGACGCGGTCGAATGCCGGGACGGTACGTGGACCGTCAGCGGCGGGATGACGCTGATGGATTTTGCCGAGCGGTTCGGCAATCTCCTCGCCGGCTTTCCTGCCGAACGGCGGCGGCTCGAGACGGCGGACGTCGGTACCGTAGCCGGCCTCGTCTCGACGCTGACCGGCAAGGTTCCGGCTCCCGGCGACAGGGGCCGCCTCGGACCGTTCGAGTGGGAGGTGGAA
>JAOACM010000457.1:0-636 GCA_026417845.1 Planctomycetota bacterium
CGCCAGCGGAAATCCTCCGGCACCTTAATCAGACACATGAAGCCGGCCAGACACACCAGATCCGGCCGGTGGCGGCGCACGAAATCAAATATCCGCCCGCTGAATTCTTCGACCGTCGCAAATTTTTTCCCCGGCACGACCTCCGACGGGACGCCCCTCTTCGCCGCGCGGACGAGACCATATGCGTCGCGCCGGCTGGAGACCACCGCCGCCACCTCAGCTCCGAGCTCTCCCCGTTCGATCCGCTCAAATATGTTTTCCAGCGTCGTGCCCGATCCTGAGAGGAGGACCGCCAGACGTATGCGCCTTTCGCCGGATGTATTCATTCGCGAATCCCTTCCTTCGGCATCAGGGCGGGACAACCTTCCGCTCCCGGCCTGGATGGCCAGCTGCCGGAGGAAACGGGTTTACCGCTCCCCCGCGCCTCCGGAATCCAGCGCCTTCACGCCTTCGATAAACAGCCCGGCGTCGCGCGCCGGAACGATACCGTGATCCCGTCCGGAGGATACGGCAAGCATCCCTATCCCGGATGCCACCGCGGCGACGCGGAATACCTCGATCGCCGCGCTAACCGCCGCCCACGTTCCGGCCGGCTCCAATCTGCACGCGGCAGCCGCCGCGTGCGCCAGCGCCAGA
>JAOACM010000457.1:646-3614 GCA_026417845.1 Planctomycetota bacterium
ATACGGCGGCCGCTACCGCCAGTCTGGCCACCACGACGTCCGACTGAACCGACATGGCGCGCAGTCCGTGGGCCACGAGCGCCGGGAAATTCATGCGCGATCTTCCTTTGAGCCGTTTCCCGCGATCGGCCGTCACGAACTCGATCGGGATGCGCAGCCGCCGGACGGAGGCCGCATAATGAATCCAGGAATCGGGAGATCCGGTTACCGCCGGCAGGAATGCCGCCGGTACAGCCGAGAAGTTGCCGGGCGGAACCTCGACCCCCGTAAGGGCCACGTGAACTATGCGGTAAAGACAGTAGAAGATGCGGAAAACCAGTCCTTCGGAACGCCTGCCGCGTTTTGCGAAGATAACGGCCTTTCCTCCAGATTCCCGGAGCCGCTCCAGCAGGCGCGGTATGTCTTCCGGCCTGTCCTCGCCGTCGGCGTCCATTACGACGACCGAGTCGCAACTTCCTTCGTTCTGAAGAAATGCCAAGCCGGTCGCGATGGCCCGCTGGTGACCGAGGTTCCGGCGCAGGCGCAGAGATCTGATCCCAGCTATCGCCCGGAGCGGTCCGGCGGCCAGGTCCGTCGGAGCCGGCGACCGCGACCCATCGTCAATTATCAGCACCGAGGCGCGGATGCCGGATTCCGAGAGCGCCGAATCCACAGCCGGCAGCAGCGCCCGGACGGACTCCCAGTCGTCCAGCACCGGAATCATTATGGCCAGGTTTCCCATCCGTGTTCCTGAAGTCCTTCCGGAGAATTCCCGACGCCACCTGTTCCCGGGTAATTGCTTGCCGCGTTCAGGTGATGGCTGCCATTTGTAGTAGCGCGTCCGAACGGGACAGCAACAACGCTACTACAAATGTATCCGCCCTGCCCGTTGCTCCCAAAACATATTGGGGCACAGCAAGCAACTACGCGTCCGGCGAGGATGCCGGCGCTCCTTCTTCCGTCTCCCAAAAGACATGCCGGCCAGTTGCATCCGCCCGCTACGCAGCAGTACCGCGGCACGCATTCGAACGGGCCGGGTTTGGAACCTGTCTTAAAAACTCATGCATCAGTCAAGGCTTATGCAGCGTCCCCCCTGTCTCCCTATCTCCTCCGGGCGGAGTCTTGCCGGCATCCGCGTGTTTCCCGGGGTTCGAGAACCACAGCATACGGCGGACGGCAACGGCGGGCAAGGCGCTTGCATCTTCCGGTCAGCCTGTGTCATCTTAGAGCCTGCCCGGAAAACCTGCGGACGGGGAGGAAGGCGGCCCCGGGCCCCAGGCTCCGCGCCCGGAGCTTTTTGATAGGTTCTCGTGTCGGTCGCCACCACGCGGGGAATATGATGGGCCGATTGCCGGCCGCGCCCCCGCGCGATCCGGGGGGGAGCGCGGAAGTCATGCGCGGATCGCTCCGTCGCCTGGAGGTAAAATAATGACGCGGTACGGACCGGCATACCGCTGGAGGCATGCGGATTCCCCGGAGGGGTAATTGTTTGCCGCTTTCAGGGGACGGCTGCTATTTTGTAATGGCGCGCTCGAACAGGATAACAATGGCGCTTCTATAAATGGGGCCGCGCTCTCCGCTGCGCCCCGGTAATATTGTGCGGCGAAAAATTACGGCGCGTGGCGCGGGTTTCCTGAAAGGGAACCAGCGGGAGACCGGTCAGGAGGGGAGGAACGGAGATGGGACTGGACGATATCGGAAGGCTGGAGTTTCCCGGCGGCCGCTCTTTTGCGGCCGTCATCGGCAATCTGCTTCTTGAGGAAACGGATTGCATCGT
This sequence comes from Planctomycetota bacterium, assembly GCA_026417845.1. Classification (GTDB taxonomy): domain Bacteria; phylum Planctomycetota; class SZUA-567; order H5-PLA8; family CALKMO01; genus CALKMO01. The sequence continues at coordinate 2,403 of JAOACM010000457.1, forward strand.
AAATGCGGCGAACGGGATGCTGGCGCACGGCGGCGGCGTGGCGGCGGCGATACTGAGGGCCGCCGGCCGGGAGCTCGACGAAGACGGCCGCCGGATAATTCGCGAGCGGGGACCGATCCCCGTCGGAGAAGCGGTCGTGACGACTGCCGGACGTTTGCCATTCAAAGGCGTAGTGCATGTGGTCGGGCCGTGCTCAGGAGACGGGGACGAAGGGGAAAAGCTGAAGAAGGCTCTGTTATCAGGATTCGCGAGAGCCGAGGAGCGCGGGTGGGGATCGCTCTCGTTCCCTGCGGTAAGCTCCGGCATATTCGCCGTCCCTCTCGATGTCTGCGCGAAGGCCTACGTTGAGGCGGCGGTGGAATTCTTCACGAGGTACCCAGGCGAAAACCTCAAGATAATACGGCTCGTACTCCTCGACGGCCCGATCGTCGGACACGTAAGACGGGAGATCGAGGCCGCGCGGACAGGAGGCGGATAGGAGACGGCACCTCCGGACCTTTCGCTTCGTGCCCTCCGGCCTCTTCTGCCGGAAAGAGTCGTGCCTGTCGGGACATACTCGCCGGGCGCCAGGCGCCATCCGGCCGCGGCTGGCGGGCCGCATCCGGGGAGCGGAGTATGGGTACGGCGGACGGAGACCGGTCACCCGGATCTGGAACACCCTGCGGATCGTACGAGGAGGCGGTCGAAGCGGGCATGTCCGGCGTCTTCCCTTTTTCGCGGCGAACGTACCTGCCTGCGGGGGGCGACGGCCGGCTTCGAAAATCATCCGGCATCCGCGCGGGTACATGGACAAAACGGCCCGCGGCGGATACAACATTTTCCCGTCGCCATGAGCGTGCCGCTGAAGCGCGGAGGAAACCGGAGCCGGACGCATGTTTCGGGAACTGTTCGCGTCGGGGTACCAGCCGCTGCTGGAGATAGCGCTCATCTCGACCGGCATATTCTTCCTGCTCAGGTGGCTTATGGGATCCCAAGGGGGGTCCATGCTCCGCGGGATGTTGCTCCTGGCGGGGCTGATCTTCGCTTTCGTGTTCCTGATAGCCAAGCGGGCCGGTCTGGACCGGATATCGTGGCTCTTCGAACACATGGTAGGGCTCTCGGTCATCGCGGCGCTGGTGGTGCTCCAGCCAGAGATAAGGCGTGGGCTGGTCAGGATAGGCAGGAGCCCGCTGGTGCAGATGCTCCTGCGCCTGTCTCTTATACACATCTCCG
>JAOACM010000458.1 GCA_026417845.1 Planctomycetota bacterium
CAGGCATGGCTCCGGCGCTCCGTAAGATTATGTCCCACTGACAGCTTGGAGCGTGTGGCCTGCAGGGCCGGGCATGAGGCAAGGTAATTGTTTGCCATGCCCATATATTTTGGGCGCGGCGACAAAGCGCTCTTATCTGCAGTAGCGTCGTTGTTGCCATGTTCAGGTGCGCCACCGCAAATGGCAGCCGCTGCCCGAACGCGGCAAATAATTACGAGGCAAGGTGACGGGCTTCTCACCTGCGGCCATACCCGTTGCTCATGGCGCATGGCCGTAACCGCGGAATTCGGAATCCATGTGATCAGCCGGCCTGATCTGCCTTTGTCTGCCCGGTTTGAAGGGCGCGGCCCGGATATGCGCTAGGCGCGTCCCCCGCTGGCCGTCCCGGAACTTTGCATTTGCGGCCATTCACCCGCCGTCGCGTTGCTCGGGGCGCGTTGAGCCGGTTGCGCTGCTGGACGGGAAGGGGCGGATAGCGGAGAGGGAGACGGAGGGGAGTGCATGGCCGTAAATGCGGATGGCAGACAGGCAATCTGAGGGCCGTCGGGGGATAATGCCGGGAGGCGCGGGCAGGAGGCAGCGGCGGGGCAGCCTTCCCCCTGGAGGTGTATCTGAAAGCCCGTATCTGACTTCGCAGCTACGGCCATGCACCCGACGGAGGGAAGGCGCATTTTCCCCACTTGAAAAAAGCGCGGCATCAATATATAATATCCACCTGATTAGAATGCGGGTGTAGCTCAGTGGTAGAGCGTTGGCTTCCCAAGCCGAAGGTCGTGGGTTCGAAACCCATCACCCGCTCCAGTTTCAGAGCAAAAAAGTCTATCTGAATCTACCAGCCCCCTCGGAAAGTCCACCGAAAATGGCACAAAAGATGGCACACTATTTCCGACCTCTCCGGCCGCATTCCCGGCCTTGAACGATCCTGAATTTCAATCCCTGGCCGCCACCTGGCCATCCCTGCCCGCGCATATCCGCGCCGCGATCCGCGCGCTGGCCGAAACAGGAGGGACCAGACCGTGAGGCCGGGCGCCTCGCATTATGTACGGACGGGCGGGGACCGCCGCGACGATGGCGCTGCCTCCAGCGGCCTGGATTCCCCGGGAGCGGAAGGTCAAGCCATGATGCCCGCACCCTGCCGCAAAATTGACAAAAACGCCGAAAATCGGTCGCGGGGCCGGAACCGGACGCCAGGCCGCGAAGCCGGAGGCGGAAACCTCCGGATAGACCAGCCGGGGCGGGGGGGCAGGGCCGTAACTTCCATCAGGAAGGCCGTTCCTGCGCGTTCCAGCTGCGCCTAAAGGGCCTTTCGGGCTTTGGAGGCATCTGGGGCCCTCCGCAGGTTCGGGTCATTACAGGGAGCTTCAAAAGCATTCGAACAGGCTGCTGGCCTGCCTCGGGCGGACGAAGGCGATCCGAAGGAAGCAAGTAAGGCATATAGGAGGATAACGGTATGGATGGACAGGGAGCGACACGACATGCGCATGACGGGCGGGCCGGGGGTATACAAGGGCTGGCGGAGCGGTCGGGCAGCCGGCCTGGGCGCAGGAAACAGGCTGGAACATCGGCTTGGGATGCGGCGCCTCAATGCGGCCGTCCTGCGCGCGAAGGGCGGGCGGACGGCCGGGATGGCAGGGCGCGAGGGCGCGGGATGCCCGGCGGCGCAAATAGAACGCGTCCGGAAGGCCGGAAAGGCCCGGACCATGCCGGATGCTTCCCCGCCGGCAGAGAGGCGTCCGGAAATCTCAGCGCGGGGGTTTTCGGATGGCCTCCCGGCGGAAGCTCGCGGCCCGTCCGGCCCGCCTCTGCCCTCCGCTCCCTCCGCCCGTACGCCCGGAGGCTCCGGCGGGCATTCGGCCGGAAGAGCCTCATGATGCTCAGCGTCCTGCTCGCCGAAACCATCCGCTCCCATCCCGGTCCGGAATGGGCGGCCGAGGTCGCCGAGGCGTTCACGGGGATGGAACCGCTCCCGTGGCTGGGCGCCAGCGAGGCGGCGGAGGCGCTAAGGCGCATCGGCGTACGGAAGGCGCTCCGGAGCCTGTACCGCCTCGTGGAGAAGCTGCGCCTCCAGCCCGGAGTCCGGGTCGTGCTGCTCATGGACATCCGCGGGAATTACTGGCCGCCGGACGCCGTCCCACCCGGTCCGCCGGCCGCGCGCCTGACGATCCGCCGCGGGAGCCGGATCGAATTTCTCGTGGAACCTGCGGGCAGAAATCGCGCGCATTCCGTGCCGGTCCCGCCGCGACATTCGCGAGATTTGTATGGTATCAAAGAAGAGAAGAGCGGCGGATCGGCCGCCGCTGGCAGGGGGAAATCCGATGAAGGAGGAAAAGGTCATGCTGTATCGCGTGATTTATGCTGACGGGTCCGTCGAGATCATCCCGGCGGGAAACATCGAGGAGGCGCGGGAGGCGGCGGAGGAATTGTACGACGAGGCGCCCGTGCGCCGGATCGTGGCCATGGATGCGGCCGAACCGGACCTGACCGACGAGGTGGACGGAGAAGAAGACGCGGGCGGAGAAGAAGAGGAAGGCGGGGAAGAAGACGGAGACGGGGACGAATACGGCGCGGCGGATTGATATTTGAATAGTGGGGCGGGAAATCCGCCGCGAAGAGCCGTCAGCGGTGGAGGGAGGACGGGTCGTGACCGGCGGCGACAGACCGAAGCGCGTGGCGATATATGCCCGCGTGTCCACGGCCGAACAGAGCTGCGATGCCCAGCTGCTGGACCTGAGGCGGTACGCGGCCGAGCGCGGATGGACTGTGCAGGGGGAATACGTTGACCGCGGGGTGTCGGGCGCGAAGGAGTCGCGTCCGGAGCTGGACAGGATGATGGACGCGTGCCGCAAGCGCGGGGCGGACGTGGTGCTGGTCTGGCGCTTCGACCGGCTCGCGCGGTCCGTCAAGCACCTTGTGCTTACGATGGACGAGCTCCGGCGGCTGGGCATCGAGTTCGTCAGCTACCAGGAGAACGTGGACACCGACTCGCCCCTCGGGCGCGCGATATTCGCCATCGTCGCGGCGATGGCGGAGCTCGAGCGGAACATAATCGTCGAGCGGATACAGGGCGGGCTGCGGCGTGCCAGGGCTGAAGGCAAACGTCTGGGGCGCCCGCCGGTGTCCGTGGACGCGGGGCGCGTGCTGGCGATGCGGGCCGAAGGCTTCTCAATCCGCCGGATAGCCCGCCGCCTCGGCGTATCGAAATCGAAGATCGGCGAAATCCTTCAATCCCGGGCGCCGCAGCACGCGTCCGCGCCTGCGGTTCAATCTGCGCAGGAGAGGGAAACCGGGGTGGATCGGGCGGAGCATGGAACGTTCACGCTGGAAACCGCTCCGCGGACGCAACGTTGACGTTCAACGTGAACGTTAATAATGCCGGTCCGGACCGCCGCCGTGTACGTTGAACGTGAACGTACGGAAGCGCCCGGCAGGCTGGCGCGCGTGAACGTTGAACGTATACGCCGGAAAAAACGGAGAGAAATCCGGATGGAAAATGAGGAAAAAGGCGCGCGAAACTCAGCCGGGAAGCAGTTCATCAATTTCCGCTGCCCGATGTGCGGCAAATTTCTTTCTAAACCCGGGCTTATTTTTCTGGGCAGGCCGCGAAGC
>JAOACM010000459.1:0-3207 GCA_026417845.1 Planctomycetota bacterium
CCGGCATACCCCACGGCACGCTCAGCGGTCCCGCGCGGCGCTTCCCGGACCTGCCGTACCCATTCGGCGAGCAATCCACCTCCGGCTGCCTCCGCCTCGATACTCAGTTCGTACCGCCCGCCGGGCAGCCGCAACACCGCCCCGGCCCGCTCCAGCCGACCCGCGACCGTCCGGACGACCGGCGTCCGAAGCGCCCCCGGGAGCGCACCGGCCGGATCGTCATGCTCGAATATCCGCCTCGGAAACGCCTTCAGGTACGCAGCCCCATCACCGGGAGGCGACGGGGGAAGCGCCTCGGCCGGAAGTCTGCCGGAGGCGATAAGTCCCCTGCACGCGGCGAGCGCGGCAGGATCGTCTGATAACGCCGCGAAGTCGCCATCCGTCGCGAAGTAAAGCTTCCCGTCGGGACGGTCAAAATCGGAGACTATCGAAAAGACCTCCGCCCCGTCGGCGCTGCGCGCGGGGGACCGGTCGAATGTCCTTCGGAGCGCCTCGCGGACCGGGCCCGGGTCCGGGCAGGCGAAAAACGCCGCCCTCCCGAGCCGTCGCGCGGATGTCCGCGAGCCATACGGTGGCGCGCCTCCTCCCGCCATCCCGCCGGACGACGCCCCGCTCCGGGTTTCGGGGATAGACAGCAGTACTACGGCGGCCGGGACGCCCGCCAGATTCCCCGCGTCGGGGAAATAAAACAGGGCGGTCGAAATTATGTCGGTCGCCGTGGCTGCGGAGGCCGGGAAGAACTCGTCCCCCTTTCCGCCAAGCTGCCGGAGAGAAAACCAGCCGCGGGGCAGGGAAACCGCCGCCAGGATTTCGGCGGCCCGATCCTCGCGCCCCCCGGCCGCGACTTCCCCGGCGGCCTCATGGGCGGCGGCATGGCATCGCGCTGAGACTGAAAACATGGCCCCAGCGACGAACGCCGCGACGGCGGGCAGTCGTGTCGGCCCCGATCCGGAATATCGGCACATTGTTCTTTACGCGACTCCAGCGTCGGGGTGCCAGGAGATCAGCTTCCCTTCTACAGCCAGCAGCCCCGCAACCACCGCGGCGATCAGCCCGCCTCCTCGAAGAAGGGAAAAGGCAAAGGAAGTTTGCCGGAACGGCGGCCCCCGAAGCCTGGCGGACGGTTCCCGCTCCAGGGAACGGTTGCGCCCGCGCCGCGCGCCGTCCCGTCCGGCGCTCACTTAGCGCCCATACCCGCGACGACTGCCTCGCCGAATTCGGAGCACTTCACGAGCTTTGCGCCTTCCATCTGGCGCTCGAGATCGTAAGTCACGGTTTTGTTCCTGATGGCAGCAGATATCCCAGCCACGATCAGGTCGGCGGCCTCGGTCCAGCCTATATGTTCGAACATCATGGCGCCGGACAGCAGCAGCGAGCCGGGATTCACTTTGTCCTGTCCGGCGTATTTCGGTGCCGTCCCATGCGTCGCCTCGAACACGGCCGCCCTGTCGCCGATGTTGGCGCCTGGGGCCATCCCAAGCCCGCCGACCTGGGCGGCGCAGGCATCCGACAGGTAATCCCCGTTCAGGTTCGGCGTTGCTATCACGCTGTATTCGCGGGGTCTCAGCAATATCTGCTGGAACATGTTGTCGGCGATGCGGTCGCTCAGCAGGATTTTGCCGGGCGGAACTTTTCCGCCGAATTTCGCGCTGACATCCTCCTCAGTCACCACCAAATCGCCGAACTCCTTCGCAGCCAGGGCGTATCCCCATTCGCGGAAAGCGCCCTCTGTGTATTTCATGATGTTGCCTTTATGGACGAGCGTCACCGACGGACGTTTGCGCTCGATGGCGTACCGTATGGCGCGGCGCACGAGCCTTTCCGTGCAGCGGCGGCTCATGGGCTTTACGCCCACTGCCGATCCGGCCCGTACCGCTTTGCCCTCTGCCTTCAGTACGCGGTTGAGGAACTCTATGACCAGCTTCGCCTCCTTCGATCCGGCTGGCCATTCTATGCCGGCGTACACATCCTCGGTGTTCTCCCGGAATATGACGACATCCAGACCGGCCGGGTCCTTCACCGGCGAAGGGACGCCTTCGAACCACCGGACGGGCCGGACGCACGCGTACAGGTCCAGAACCTGCCTGAGCGTGACGTTTATGCTGCGGAAGCCTCCCCCGACCGGAGTCGTCAGAGGGCCCTTAATGGCAATCCCGTAATCCCTTATGGCTTTAATCGTATCGTCCGGCAGCCACACTTCCTCGCCGTAGACGCTATTGGCCTTTTCTCCCGCGTACACCTCGAACCACACCACCCGTCGCTTCCCGCCGTAGGCCTTCTCCACGGCGGCATCGAAGACCCGTCGCGCAGCCCTCCATATATCAGGCCCCGTGCCGTCGCCTTCTATAAAAGGTACCACCGGGTCATCAGGCGTCCGGACGCTTCCATCCTTCGAGTATCTTATCTTCCCCCCCTCTCCAGGCGGCATGAGCTTCCTGTACTTCGGCATCTTTCGTCTGTCCTCCTTCGCCCTTCGCCAGGTTCCGATGCGGCCGCGCCTCCGGATCATCCCGGCACGATCCGGCGGCAATTGTTTGCCGCGTCCGGGTCGCGGCCGCTGTTTGTAATGGTGCGCCCGGACGCGCCGGCGATGCCGCTAATAGCGGATATGCTCAGGCTCCACGCACGCAACAGGCCTCGGCAAACAGTTGCATTCCGGCGCGGATACCGCCGCTCATCGCCGGGCCGCCCGCGGCAACGGAGCGGCGGACCACTCACGGTTCGCGCCTGAAGAACGCCCCCCCGGCCTTCCGCTCGAAGGTCTCCTTCGCCGTCGGCGGCGACTTTGCCTCGATCCTTTCCCGGATGGTCTCGATCTCCTTTACGAGCTGCTCCATCCTCTCGGCGTAATTTTCGGGGCCGGCCGCCCCGGCATCCTTTATGGCGCGTATCCTCTCGGCCAGATCCAGCAGGGCGCGCGAGGCAAGCTCCACGCGGCGGGCGGTGTCGGCCAGGTTCGCGGCGTCCTGGTCGGCCCCGGTCGGCGATTTCAGAAGCTCCCACGGTCTGAGCCTGATGCGGTAAGTAGCCTCCTCCAGATTCTCGGAAGCCCGACGCAGGTTGGAGACCATGCGGTTGATGTCGGGCCTGTTTTCTCCGAGCAGGCTCCTGAGGGCTGAAAGGGTATCCGCAAGCCGCGCCGAGGACTCGCGCAGCCCGGCTTGGAGCTTTGACAGCCCCTCCACAGTGTCGCGCAGGTCTCGGCGG
>JAOACM010000459.1:3217-3599 GCA_026417845.1 Planctomycetota bacterium
GCCGCTCCAAGCTCCTGGACCACGTCGCGGTTTGCCGCCGCGGCCAGCTCGCGGTACTCCTTCACGGCCCTCTCTACTTCTTCGATCCCCCTGCTCACGTCCCTGCGGAGAGACAGAAGAGTTTTGTCGGCCTCTCCGAGCGTCTCCCGCGCTTTGGACCCGACGGCCTCCAGCTCGCGCTCCACGGCTTTCAGGTCCGCCTGGGCCTGCGCGGACAGCTCGCCGAGCCGGCCCCTGGCGTCCTTCAGCAGCGCCAGCATTTCCGTGGATACACGCCTGATATCGAGGGACGTCTCGCGGATGTTCTCGATGGTTTCGCGTATGAGGTTCTTCTCCCGGGGGCCTATCACGTCGCGGAGCTCGGCCAGCAGATCGCGCACAT
>JAOACM010000460.1 GCA_026417845.1 Planctomycetota bacterium
CTTCGACTGGGGAAAAGCGTTGCGGGAGTGAAATGCGCGGAGGGGCATGATAAAATACGGGGCGGTAAGGTTGTTGGAAACGCCCCGGGGATCGAGACGTACACGCCGGGAGGAGATGGCCGGTTTCGCTTCGCGCCATGGGATGGACACGGCACGAGAGGGCAGGCAGGAAAAACATGTCGGTTCCTTTCAATGGCGGCTCATCCGATAAGAAGGGTGGAGCCGAGGCGAAAAAGGCTCCGGCGAGCGGGATATATGTGGCCCGCGCCGGCACCACCGTCTACATACGCGTGCTGGGGGTAGGGAACCTGGCCACCGCCCCCGCCCTGTTCGATTTCGCCGAAAGGCAGCGGGCAGATGGCTACAGGGAGTTCGTGTTCGATCTTGCCGAATGCAGGGGCTTCGACTCGAGCTTCATGGGGACCATCGTGGGCATAGCGGCCGGGCTGCGGGCTGAGGCTCGCGGGACTGGGGCGGCTTATCCGGAGGACGCGCCGCGCGCCGATGAGGGCGGGCCGGGAGCGGGAACGCCTGCCGATGCCTCCTCCGGCGGCGAAGAACCGCGGACGCCGGGAGGCAACCGGACCGGAGAGAACGGAAACGGCAAACCGTCCGGACGGACGGAAGGCCAGCCTGCGGATTCCCGCGTGCAGGGAGAGACGGCGGACGGAACCCCGCGGGAGCCGCGTCACGGTTTCGTGGCTATGGTCAATGTCAGCCAGGAATGTCTGGAGATGCTCCAGATACTCGGCGCGGACAGGTTCGTCCGCCTTGGGGGGAAGGCCGACCTCTCCGGCCTTGAGATGACGAAGCTTCCGGACGGATATCTGTCTCGCGAGGAACGCGTCCGGCTGATCATGAAGGCGCACGAAAGTCTGGTGGAGATGGACCGCAGGAACGAGGCCCGGTTCGGCGCGTTCCTGAGACAGCTGGCATCGGAGCTCGGCAAGCGATGAGCGCGGCGGACCGGAGAAGCCCGCCCATTGTCCTTCCCCCATCCGCCGTGGCGGTCGTGGGCGACCCGATCCTCGATCGCTACGTGTTCGGCGGCGTCAGCAGGATAAGTCCCGAAGCGCCAGTGCAGGTGATGGACGTTTCGGAGGAACGCTACGATCTCGGCGGGGCCGCCAATGTCGCCGAGAAGCTTTCTTCGCTTGGGATGAACGCTGTATTGTGCGGCGCGATCGGCGCCGATATGGAAGGCCGCATCCTGGTCCGGCTGGCGCGCAAGGCCGGCATAGAGCCATGGGGCCTGGTTGCCGATCCCTCGCGGCCGACGACATTCAAGACCCGGTTCATCGCGCGCGGGCAGCAGATGTTGCGGGTGGATCGCGAGTCGCGCGCGCCCCTCTCCGGATGTGTCGCCGCGGAACTGCTGCGCCGGGCAAAGAAGGCGATAGGCGGCGCCAAGGCGCTGGTCATCGAGGATTACGCCAAGGGAACCCTGACCGACCGCGTCCTGGCCGGGATCATCCGGTTTGCCGCGCGCCGCCGGATTCCGATAGTAGTGGATCCAAAGAGGAAGGATTTCTCCGTGTACCGGGGATGTACGATACTGACGCCGAACCGCAAAGAAACGGAAGAAGCGTCCGGGATCCGGGTGTCCGACCCCGATTCGCTTCTTGCGGCAGGCGACAGACTGCTCAAGGTATCGGGTGCGCGATGGCTGGTCGTAACGCTCGACCGCGACGGCCTGGCGGTGGTCGCACGCGAGAACGGGCGTCCGGTCGCGACGCGCATCCCGGCGCGCGCAAGGGCTGTGTTCGATCCTACCGGCGCTGGAGACGCCGTGACCGCCACCCTGGCGGCGTGCCTGGCGGCGGGGATGCCGATCATCGAGGCGGCGAGGATGGCAAACCTGGCGGCGGGGCTGGTGGTGGAGCAGGTGGGTGTCGGGAGGCTGAGCTGGGATGCGGTACGCCGGGCGGCGATGTCCGAGCTCTTCCCGAGCGCGTGGAAGATACTGGACCGCAGGGATATTGTTCCGCTGGTGAAAAGGCTGCGGCGCGAAGGCAAGAAGATCGTCTTCACCAATGGCTGCTTCGATCTGCTTCACAGCGGGCACGTCGCGCTCCTGGAAAAGGCCCGTTCGTTCGGAGACGTGCTGATGCTGGCCATAAATTCGGACCGGAGCGTAGCCAGGCTCAAGGGACCGGACCGCCCGGTCGTCCCGCAGGAAGACAGGGTGAGGATGCTGGCATCGCTTTCATGCGTGGACTACGTGACCGTCTTCGAGGAGCCGACGCCCAAGAGACTCCTGCGGCTCATAAAACCGGACGTTCTCGTCAAGGGCGGCGACAATACGCCGACCACGGCTGTGGGATGGGAGATAGTGACATCCTACGGCGGCCGGGTGGAGATCGTTCCGCTCGTCGAAGGGATATCCACGACCCGCCTCGTGGAAAAAATACGCGGCGGGCGGCGCTGAGCGATAGCCCGCCGTCCGGGACGGCGGCTGCGGCGTCCTTCCCTCAATCTGGAGGGAGGTGCTGGCGTTCGCCGCGGAGGAACGGGAGGCGCGTGGCATGTCGGGAATCGAATACATCTCCACAGGGAAGGCTCCGGCCGCTATAGGACCTTATTCGCAGGCCGTCCGGGCGGGCGATTTACTTTTCTGTTCGGGGCAGATACCGAAAGACCCCGCGACCGGGACTGTCGAAACCACCGATATCAGGAGGGCCACCGATCTTGCACTCGGGAACCTCAAGGCAGTCCTGGAAGCGGCCGGCGCCGGTCCGGACCGCGTGGTCAAGACGACGGTCTACCTTGCGGACCTGCGCGACTTCGAGGCGATGAACGAGCGCTACGCGGCCTTCTTCGGAAGCCATCGGCCGGCCCGGGCGACCGTCCAGGCCGTCCGTCTGCCGGCCGGCTCCCCTATCGAAATCGAAGCCGTGGCTTACCTGGGCAGCTGATATCCATCGCCGATGGGCAATGAACGGAGGCGTCCGGCATGATCCGCACCAACGAAAAAAGGCTCGTAGAAATGTCCGTCGTGGGAGAGGTCACACACCCTCCGCTTACTATCTACCGTGTGGGCGCGGACGGGAAACCGCGTGCCCTGCCTGGGACCGGCGGCATCTCCTACAACGTACGCGTCGGCATGTCGGCGGTGGAGTGGGAGGCAGACCATGTCGAGCCGGGGGTATCGTGCCGAAATTTTTCCAAACAGTTCGACGCCTCGTCTTCCAACGGGGGCTTTAATGTCCTGAGTCAGATCGGCAACCAGGCACACGTCATCTCAGGAGACGCCAAGGGCGCCGTCGGGGTAGTGACGGGCAAGCACGGCGGCATCGAGCATGTCCTGGTGGACTTCGATCCCCGCGACATGGACAGGCTGGCGCCCGGCGACAGGGTGCTCGTACGCGCCTTCGGTCTGGGCCTTAAACTTATGGATTTCCCGGACGTGAAGGTTATGAACGTGGACCCGCGCATATTGTCCAGACTTGGGCTGAAGGGCCGGGGAAAGAAGCTTATCGTCCCCGTGCACCTGACGGTACCAGCCGCGGCAATGGGCAGCGGACTCGGCCACAACCAGACATACTCGGGAGACTATGACATACAGATGTTCGACCCGGA
>JAOACM010000461.1 GCA_026417845.1 Planctomycetota bacterium
ACTCTATATACTTTATCACCTGCTCGTAGAGCACCTCCTCCATCTGCTCGCCCGTCAGGTACCCGCGCTCTACGCATATTTCGCCGATACGCTTCTTCGCCCCGGATGCGGCGGATTCCCTCTGCAGGCGCAAGGCCTCCTCGATCTGCCCGGCGGTAAGCAGCCCCTTCGCCACGGCTATCTGTCCGAAAAGATCACCCTTGGAAGGGGAACCCATCGCTCCTGCCTCCAACGGCCTTACGGAAGAAAGACGGATGTCGGGTTCCGCGGGGAAGTTCGCCCGTCCGGAAGGACCGCTGCCTGGCCCCCGGGGACGCCCGGCCGCGCAGGTGGCGGCCGATGCTCATTACTCCTCCTCGGTCTTCTTCTCCCAGTCCGGCGTAACCACTACGAATTCGGAATCCACGCCACGCTTCACCATGAACACGATCTTCTTCGGTTTTTCCTTCTTCAGCCGCCCGATCGCCTCCCTGAACGCCTTCACGTCCGCGCACGGGATGTTGTCCACCCGCTGGATGATGTCGAACGGCCTCATCCCCCCCAGAGCCGCCCAGCCCGCCGGTTCGATCCTGTCAACCAGCACGCCGCCATCAGAGGGAGCAAGGTTCATGCGGAGCCGGTGGTCGAACGTTATCTCCCGGACGGCAAGCCCTAGATCGTGGTCTTCCCATGCGTCCGCAAGCAAACCGCTTTTCGGACGCGCCCCCAGTTTTACCTCGACGACCCTCCGCTCGCCCCCCCGGTACGTGACCAGCTGCACGGCCTTGCCGACCGGCGTAGCCTTCACGCGCCGGATCAGCACCGGCAGCTCGGAGTCGTGCGATATCGGTATCTGCCATCCGTCGAACGACGTTATGACATCCCCCGGCCTGATGCCGACGCTCTCGACCGGGGAACCCGGCACGACGGCCCCGACAACCACCCCTCTGCCCTCCGGTATCTTCCAGTACTCGGCCAGATCCGGGGTCAGCGCCTGCATCACTATGCCCAGCCATGCCTTCTCGCCCCCGTCGTCGGATTCCCGCGGCGGTCTGACAACCAGCGAGGCCACGGCGGCCGCAGGTATAAGCAGCGAGGGGGCGCCGGGAGCAAGGAGGCCCACTACGTTCCTGCCGGAAGAGTCGAGTACCGGGCAGGGGAGGTCCAGTTCCCCACGCTGGTCGAGATCCGTCTGAACCGGCCGCAACGGATCGCGGGTACGGGCAGTCACCATCCCGCGCGCCACCTTCGGCAGGAACGGAGGCGTGTCGTCGAGCAGGCCGACGGCTATCAGTCCGTCGCCGATATCCGGGACCGCGGCCGCCTCGCGCCCGAACCTGAGCGGTACGAGCTTGCGCCCTTCGAGCTTCCCGATCTGAAGGAACGCCAGGTTCAAGTCCTCGTCCTTGCCGACGTAGGAGCACGGCAGCGAAGTCCCGTCCGGAAGCGCGACGGCCAGATCGGTAGTCTCGTAATCCTCGGACCTGATGCTGCCGTCTGATATCAGCAGACCGTCTTCTGATGCCACGATGCCGGGCTTCCTGAAGCCCTGGATCTCCTTCATCCGCCGCATACGCCCGGTTATCAGGACCAGCGACGGTCGGACGGACTCCGCTGCCGCCCGATAGGGATTCTCGCCGGCCCCGCGCTCCCCGGCTTCCGCGATGCCTCCCGCGGCCACTGAGGCGCCCGGCGCTATCGCCGCGGCCGCGGCCGCCGCCGCCACGACTACCGCCGCCATCCCCCTGGCGCCTGTCCGGGAACATCCGGATGATGCGGGCGAACCCGGAGGCGCATTTGTGGTGCCGCGGGAATTCCCGGACAATCTCTTGGAGCCTGTCCCGGAGCTTACGCTATGCCCAAGGGTTCCGCGACGTCCAGCCCAATCCGTCCGGAGGTTTCCGGATAAGCTCTTAGCGGACGACATCTCATACCTTGCGGGAATCCAGTCCATCCTTGCCTCCTTACTTTCGACACCGCATGAAACTTTCGCCGCCGCGGCCGGAGCCGGATCGCCGGCAGATGCCGGCGCCCGCATCCACACGAACAGGGGATCATAACACGACGGCCCGGCCGCCACAAATCCGCGAGTAATTGTTTGCCGGGTTCAGGCTGAGGCTGCTATCCGTAGTGGTGCGCTCGATCTGGACAGCAACAGCGCCACCACATATGCCCAACGCCCCCGTGCCCCACACATGGGGACGGTAAACAATCACGTTCGCGAACCCCGGCATCCGCGCGGTCCGCCCGGAAATCCCGCACAGCCCGGGAAAACGCCGCCGGGAACCGGCGGCGGGCCGGGCGCCGTTTTCCCCTCCCGAAGGGCGCCGGATGGGGAGGCGGCGTCCTCCGCGCGGTAATTTTCTACCGTGTGCCCTATATCGGGGGTGAAGCGGCGGAGCGGTCTTATTCGCGGTAGCGCCATTGTTGCACTGTCCGGGCGCGCCACTGCCAATGGCAGCCGCTGTTGAACGCGGCAAACAATTACTCCGCGCGCGGCGACTACCGGGCGCGGAGCGTCTCAGCGCCGGGTCTGCAGATGGAAAAGCTCCGCCGCGTTGCGCCAGAAAATCTTTTCCTTTGCGGCGGGACTCGCGTCCAGAACCTCCATCTTTACAAGTGCGGGGTCTGGGTAGTTGAACGGCACCCCCGTCCCGAAGACGAGGCGGCCGGCGCCAAGGTTCTTCAGCAGCCCGCCGAGTTCATTGCGAAGAACGGCGCTCAGCCGGGATATCTCGATGAAACAGTTCGCCGGCGCATCTCTGCCACGCCGTCCCAGCGCGGATCCGATGAACCCGGCTCCGTTGACCAGTATGAACCGCGCCCCTGGACACGCCTTAGCCAGCTCCGCTATATCGCTGAGCGGGACGTCGGGCACGTCAGCCAGCCAGCTGCGCTGGCGCCTGTCCTCGACGCGAATGGGGATGGATACGGACAAGCCCGATTCCGCCGCGGCGTTGGCCAGCTCTAGGCATCTCGGATCCAGGATCCCGTAATTGTGCCACTTCGGATACAGACGCAGCCCGGCCGCGCCGAATTCCTCCCGGCATATCCTCAGGTCGTCCTGCCACCCGGCGTAGGCCGGATTGATGACGGCCAGGGGTACAAACCGGTCGCGGTGACGCCTGATTTCCGCCGCCAGCTCCTCGTTTCCCGCCTGCACGTTGCGGTACGTTATGGCGGAGGCGCTCGATACCGCCGCCTTGTCTATGCCCTTCTCGTCCATCAGCCTGAGCAAGCCGTCCGCCGTGTTATGCCGCAGCCGGCGGAACGCGAAATGCCCGAGGTAGGCGTTGACATCGAAGATCATATCCCGATCTCCGGTTTTTTCTGACAGCTCCACGCGCGCCCGATGGGACGGTCCGCCGTCGGTTCCCGCCGCGAGGGCCTAACACCCCCTGCGCTACGAGGATATATGACCCGTTCCGCGGAATTTTTCCCGCCGGCCCTCTCCTCCTCCCTCCCGCGATCCGGGAAGATACTTGTTTGCCGGGTTCGTGCCGGGGCTGTTATTCGTAGTGGTGCGCTCGAGCCGGACAGTATAGCGCTACCACATATACCCGGCACCCCTGCGTCCCGCACATATACGGGGC
>JAOACM010000462.1 GCA_026417845.1 Planctomycetota bacterium
AGATGTGTATAAGAGACAGCCATATACTTTACCATGTCCTGAACTCGCGTCCGGATATAGCCTGCGAGCGCGTCTTCTGCCCGATGCCCGATGCGGAGGCGGAGATGCGCGCCCGCGGCGTCCCGCTGCATACGCTCGAGACCTTTACGCCGGTCCGGCGCTTCGACGTTCTCGGGTTTTCGATGGGCTACGAGCTTTGCGCCTCCAACGTCCTTACCATGCTGGATCTCGCCGGCATACCGCTGCCTGCGGAGGCCCGCGGTCCTGAACATCCGATCGTAGTGATCGGCGGCCACGCGGCTTTTTCGCCGGAGCCGCTGGCCGGATTCGCCGACGCGTTCGCCATAGGGGATGGAGAGGAACTCGCCGTCGAGATCGCGCTGGCCATCGGCAGGATGCGCCGCGCCGGCCTCGGGCGGGAGGAACTGCTCCACCGCCTCGCGCTGGATGTGCCCGGCGTGTATGTGCCGCGCTTCTACAGACCTCTGTACGGCCCCGACGGACGGACGACCGGCTTCAACATCCTCAGACCCGGCCTTCCTTTTCCGGTCCGCCGCCGCATTCTGGCGGGCATCGAAGATGCTCCGGCCCCGACCCGCCCGCCGGTGCCGTACGTCCAGACGGTCCACGACAGATATACCGTCGAGATAATGCGAGGCTGCCCCAATGCCTGTCGCTTCTGCCAGGCTGGGGCGGTGACGAAGCCGGTGCGCATGAGGTCGCCGGAGCGGATAATGGCCATCCTGCGCGAGGCGATAGCGAATACCGGTTACGACGGGATCGGTCTTCTGTCGCTTTCCAGCGGGGAATATCCCGGCATAGAAAAGCTGGCGGCGGAGATACAGGAGGAATTCCGCGAGCGGCGGGTGAGCGTGAGCCTGCCGAGCATGAGGCTCGGAAAGGGGCTGGTATCCCTGGCCCCCGAGGCCGGGCGCGTGCGCAATCCCGGACTGACGCTGGCCCCGGAGGCCGCGAGCGAGCACCTGAGGCGCATAATCGGCAAGCGCGTCCGCGACGAGGACCTGTTCGAGGGCGTAAATGCCGCCTTCCGCGCGGGCTACAGATCGGTAAAGCTCTATTTCATGATCGGACTGCCCGGCGAGACCGACGACGATCTCCGGGCCATCGGGACCCTGTGCGAAAAGGTCTCGCGCATAAGGCGAGAGGCCACCGGCGGGCCGCCAGCGGGCGTTACCGCGTCGGTCAGCTCATTCGTGCCGAAGGCCGGGACGCCGTTCCAGTGGGAACCGATGTGCTCTCGGGCGGAGCTGCGGAGGCGCCAGGAGATCGTCCGGAAATCGTCGCGCGACCGCCGCGTGAAGTTCAAGTTCCACGACGTGGAGGTTTCGTTCCTGGAGGGAGTGCTGGCCAGGGGCGACAGGCGAGTCGGAAGGGCGATACTGGAAGCCTGGCGGAGGGGGGCGCGGTTCGACGGCTGGGACGACCGGCTCGATCTGGCCGCTTGGGAGGCTGCCTTCACCGCGGCGCGCATTGACCCCGGATTCCACGCGCTCAGACGGCGCGATCCGGACGAATTCCTGCCGTGGTCGGTCGTCGAGACCGGGGCGGGGGAGGCGTTCCTGAGGCGAGAGCGGGAACGCGCCTCGGCTGAGATCGCCGCGGTCCAGGCCTGAGCCGGAGGGGCCGGGGTCCGGAGCCCGCCGGGCGACCGGCCGACCGGAGACCCGGTATGTGCCCCCGCGCGGATTTTTCCGGGGAACAATGAGAATGCCGAGGCTTGACAAAGCGTCATAAAAGGGCTAGGAAACGCGGGACCGCGAGACGGATTGGAAGGAGGCGAACCGCATGAAACCCTCTCGAATGATGGCTCTCTGCCTTGCCGCCCTCTGGAGCCTGGCGGTTTTCCGCGGAATGGGAAATGCCGCGGAACCCAGGGAGCGGGAGAAAAAAGGTCCGGCCGAGCTGATAAGGATCGTGAAATCGTCAGCGCACGTGGAGGACCGCGACGCGGCCATAAAGGCGCTCGGCGAGATAACAGACGAACGCCAGCTCGAAATGTACAACGTCCCGGACTTCCTTCTGGAGATCGCGCAGAACAGGTCCAGCCATCCGAGGCTCCGCGACCGCGCCATACGTTCCATCGGCAACATCACGATGCGATCGAAGACCTCCCTCCGCGAAAGATACATGACCCCGTTCGCGAAGCTACTCGAGGACAGGAAGGAAGACCCGAACGTCCGCCATGCGATAATAGAGGTTTTCAGGAACATCCTGCGCTTTGATGAGGTGAAGGACCGCAAGACCATGGAGAGCGTCGAGAAGGTGGCCGGAGACAGACAGGAGGAGCCCTGGCTGCGGGCGGCGGCGTTCGAGTGCATGGGAGAGGTCGGCACCGACGAGAAGGGGATGAGGACGATACTGGCGAACCTCCGCGAGAGCACCCCCGAACTCAAGCGCGCCGTCCTCGATGCGCTGCTCAGGCGCGTAAGGGAATCTGACGCCCAGCTCGACCTGCCCACCGTGAACACGCTCGTATCCATCATCCAGGATAAGGAAGTAAAGTCCGACGCGCGCGTGGCCGCGATGAAGGCGGTCGCCGAGAGCGGGCGCAAGGGGGGGCCGGGAAAGGCCGCCGTCCCCGAAATACTCAAGGTAATGAAGGACGGCACCGACATGGTGCTGGTGATGGGCGCGATCGAGGCGATAGGCATCCTCGCCGACGATGAAGCCCTGCAGACGATACTGGATATAAGCGAGGAGAAGTTCTTCGCCGGCGATGAGGGCGCGCCGGCCCGCGCCGCCATATGCAGGGCGCTCGGCGGCTACCTGACCGCTTTCGAAACGAAGTCCAGGGCGCAGGCGGAGGAGATCGGCAGGAAGTGCCGCGACCGCCTAATGAAATATATCGAGACCGACAAGAACCAGGGCGTAAGGCGCAGGGCCATATACAACCTCGGCCTGATGGCCTCCCCGGTCTACGATTCCCTCAAAAAACCGGCGGTTGACCTGCTGATAGACGAGCTGTACGCGGCGAAAAAGGCCGGCGCGACCGGCGGCGAGGCGCTCGAACTGATCACCGAGGCCCTCCGCTACCTGACGCGCGTCAACCACGGCGACGACGTGGACAAGTGGGACGACTGGTTCAGAAGAACCTACGGCGGCGGGGGGAAGGAACGCAAGAAGTAGGCGGTAAACGCGAGCCGGTTGCGTCGTTTCCCGATGGAAGAGGATTTGCGCGGGCGGATGGAGGGAGTACCCCGGCTATTCAGAGAGAACCCGCATCCGCCGGATAGCGGTTTGTGCGATTTTTACCCCATCGCCTTTCGGAGAGCGCCAGAGGAATTGTAATTGTTCAGCGCGCCCATAATATTTGGGCGCGGCGGCATATTTGCGGTAGCGCCATCGTTGCCTCGTTCGGGCGAGCCGCTACAAATGTCAGCCGCCACCTGAACGCCGCAAACAATTACGAGGTAAGCCTGCGCGCGCCGTGCTTCGCAACCGCTCGTCGCGTCCTCTCTGACACCCGCTCTCGCGAGCCAACGGCGCAACCGGATCGGCAAACGCCGCGGCGGGCCGCGCGCCCGTTACCGCGCGGAATCGTCCCGGGAT
>JAOACM010000463.1 GCA_026417845.1 Planctomycetota bacterium
CTCCTTGGCCGGGCACATCTCCAGGATGTTCGCCATCATCCGGCGGGCGTTGTTGGCCCAGGGGCCGCCCTTCTGGACGACCGCGAACGCCTCCTTGCACGCCGCCTCGTAGTCCTCCAGCTTCGCCAGCGCAAGCGCCATCTCCAGCGCAAGCTCCTTGCCGACAGGCTGGTCGGCGAGCTCCGGCATGTCTACTCTCAGTATCCGCCGCACGTCGTTCACCAGCCCTTTATAATCCTTCAGCTTATTCTTCATCTTTACCTTTTCGATGGCGATGGCCTGTATCACCTGGGAGACGGTTTTCTTCACTGATGCAGGCATCTCCTCCATGTCCACGGCGTCAAGGGCGCCCTGGAAATACTCGTCGGCCTTCTTGAAATCGCCGGCTTCCATATACGCCTGGGCCAGGAAGAAATAGTACCGCTGGAGCACGATGCCGTACTCGGCCAGCTGCTCCGTCCGCTTCTGGATGTACTTGTCAAGTCCCTTCGCCTTCTCCTTCCTTGCTGCGTCGCCTTCGGGCAGCGCGCGTATCTCGGCGATTATCCCCTGGCAGTATTTGGCGTCCGCCTGGTAAAAGTCGCCTATCACCCGGTCAACCTTCGCCTGAAGCGCGGGCGGGAGGGCTTCGGGATTAGCCTCCATCGCCTTTTCGACTTCCTTCAGCAACGCCTCCAGCGCGGGCTCCTGCGACTTGACTGACGCCAGAAGCTGGGCCGATACACGGGAGAACATCTGCGCCGCTTCGCGCCTGAGCGACTGCGCCTTCGCAGGATCCTTCTCGTCGGCAGCGGCCTTCAGCTTCGCGTTGCCGACGTCCATGTCTATCGTCGCGGCGTCAGACTGGGCGGTGGGGTACAGCCTGTGGCTCCTGGCTGCCCCGTCCTGGAGGAACTTCTCGTACAGCGACTTGACCTCATCCAGCAGCTTGGATTGTTCGGCCGGCAGCGCCCTGGTCGCCTCCGCTTTCCTGAGCGCCGCCCTTGCCAGCAGGCCCTCCAGCTGGACGGCCTTGTCCGGCGATTTCTCCATCCTGGAAATCATGCGGGCGGCCAAGTCCTCGTATTTCATCTCCTCCGCCAGGGCCTTGACGAACTCGTAATCCTGCTCGGCCCGAAGCCCGCCGCACGCGAGCGTGGCCGCCGCGACAATCAGGCCGACAAGACGCGTTTCGACTCCTGACATGTGGGATTCCCCCTCACTCCGCTCTCAGCCCGCGGGGATTTCCGCAACCCTTCCGTTCAGACGCCGTCCTTCCTCCCCGTTGCCGCCCCCATGGATGTCCCGCCCGCCATGCCCTCCTGCCGTCGCGCATCACGGCCCCCGGGACAGAAAACCCACGGATGGAGCGCCGGGGAGTACGTCCCCGCCCTGCCGGTCCGCAAAGCCTGCCGTCTGGACATCCCCCCCCGGGCCGCGATGCTGCCCGTCACCCGACAGATGGCCGGCATCGTCCCCGCAAAACTATAACGGATTGCTTCTACAAGACTTGCGCGATCGTATCAAGGAAAGTCTTCGTCTTTCGCCGGACCGTTTCCTTCTCCTGTTATTGCCGGCGGGCATCACGTCATGCTTGCCGGGCCGCCTCATCGCAATCGCCTTCTCCCAAACACGACCGGGCGGGCACTCATGCCCGCCCGGTCGCGGAAAGGTGAGATCGGGTCGTTCGGCCAGCGATCAGAGCTTGGCCTCTTCCTCGTCGAACAGTATCAGGTGCGCGTTGACCATGACGACCAGGTTCCTGCGGCCTATCTCCTTGTAGTTCTTGCTGAAAGCTCTGCCGATTACCGGGATGTCGGCCAGAACCGGAATTCCAGTCTTCGAATCTATCTTCTCGTCGTGGATCATTCCCGACAGCAGCAACGTGCCGCCATCAGGTACGGTCGCCGTTGTACTGATGGACCTGAGCTCCAGGTTCGGCAGTTCGATAGGCAGGTTGATGGAGCCCTGCGGCAGGTTCACGTTGCCGCCGTTGGTGATGTATATGATCTGGGGCGGAGTAACCTCGACCGCCGTGCCCGGCTTCATCTCCAGCGTTATGTAACGCCTGTCGTGCGAGACGGTAGGACGCACTTCGAGCACCACGCCGGTCATGAAGCTGGTTATCTGGGGGTCGAAGACCGCGCCGCTCACGTCATAGTCGGATATGTAGGCGCGCTGCTGGGTCACCATCACGTGGGCCTGCTGATTATTGAACATCGTCAGCTTAGGGGCCAGCAGCTGGTCGGCATTCTGTTCCTGCTTCAGAGCCTGAAGTATGGCGTTGACCTGCAGGGGGCCGAGATAACGGAACTGGAACAGCGCGCCCTGATCGGGGCGGTTGACAAGTTGCGGGCCGAGCGGGGCGACGGTCGGGTTGAGCGGCTGGCCGCGGGTCAGGTTGACGACCTCGCCCATCCACAACATGGGCGAACCCAGGGTCTTGGAGTACTGCTGGCGCCTGATGCCGACCGGATCGAGCGCCGGGCCGACAGTGGCGACCGACCCAAGCCTCGGGTAGTTGGGGTCGAGCCTCGGGTGGAGAACCACGGGCGAGCCCGGGTTGCCGCGCGGAGTGATCGGCGGCGCGAAGATCGGGAAGGCCGGCCGCTGCCAGGCGGGCAGCATCGGCTGTATATCCGAAGGCGGCGTGGTTGTCGTGTTCGGCCCGCCGCCCATCGGGTAAAGCCCGGACCGCGACGGTTGATTGAGCGGGTTCGGATCCACCTTGGCATTGGGGACGCCCGTGTCGCCCAGCGGAGAGTCCAGACCGGTCAGGTGGACGCCGATCTGCTCGAGGAACGCCTCCCGGACGTCAACGAAACGCACCTGGACGACAACCTGAAGCGTCTGAGTCTCACGGAAGGTCCGCAGGAGCTGCTTTATGAGCGCGTGAATTTCGGGGCGCTGCATTACTATCAGCCTGCCGCCTCTGTCCTGAATGCTCGCGCCGGTCTCCTCTGCCCACGCGTTGGGAGCGAGCTTTTCGCGGATCATCGCCGCCAGGCTCGCCGCGTCCATCACCTCGCCGCCGCCCGCCGGAGGCGCCGCGGGAGCGGCGGGCGCCGCCCCGCCGACGGCGGCGCCGGCGCCGGCCACGCCCAGGTCTATCCTCGGCCCGGGGAAATTCTCGATGGTCATCGTCAGGTCGCGCACGTCGTAGACTTCAAGCTCCAGCGTCGAGCCGAGGTGCTTGCGGCTGGAGATGAAGACGGCCTGATTGCGGAGGTCGTAATCGAGGTTGGCCAGGCGCAGTATCCAGCGGAGGGCCGTCTCCAGCTCCATCTCGCGGACCCGCAGCGTGATCGGCGCCTTGTCGGCGCCCTCCTGCGCGGCCTTCGGGTCGAGTATGATATTGACGCGGGTCAGGCTGGTCAGGTACGCTATCACCTCCGACAGCGGGGTGTCCACGAAGTCGAAGGAGACCTTTCTGGCCATCCTGCGCATTATCTCCTGCTGCCAGGCCGGCATCACCCTCTGGCGTTCCTCTTCCTGTGCCTTTATTATCTTAAGGCCCATCATCTGCCTCTGGTGCATATCCTCAAGCTGAAGGCTTATTTCCTGCAGGTCTCCGTTGAGA
>JAOACM010000464.1 GCA_026417845.1 Planctomycetota bacterium
CGGTACTTCAGCGAGCGGCCCGCCGAGCCGCCACCGGCGATGCCTACGTAGATGCCGTCCCGGGGCGGCGGTCCCCCGGACCTGGAGTCTGGCCGGAAACCGCCGGCGCGGAGTTTACTGGTGAGCGCTCCCGACTTCCGGGCGCGAAGTTTCTGGACAGGCTCTTATCGCCTGTGCACCTGTCCAGAAACATCCCAATGGGCTGGGCTGGACGTCATGGAAGCCTTGGTCGCTCCGGGGGTTTTTTTGACAGGCTTTATGCACGCGAGCGGAAGGTCTCCGGCCGTCACGGGGTTGCCGGACCCTGGAAGCTATGGTCCACGCGACTGCAGCAGCCGTGGCGGTGCCTGGGCCGGCGCGCGGTTCGAGGTGTGGAACGTCGGAGTCGCCGTACGGATCGTGTCGGTTGGAGGGGGCTGAAATGGCGGTACGACCCACGGGCAACGAAGCGATACTCGCGCGCGCGCTGGACGATCTCAACAGGCATTGGGAGGCCACCGCCCTGTGCTGGAGGGATCGGGCCAGGGAGGATTTCGAAAAGGCCCATCTGAGCGACCTGAGGACGGCGATCCTCGCCGCCCAGAGGGCTATGAGGGCAATAGGCGAGATATTGGAGAGGGCGATCGGTGAGTGCGAATGACGGTTCCGGGTCGCGCGAAGGGGACGGCGCCGCACCGCGCCGCGCGGGTGGTCAGAGTTCGTCGGAGCCGCCGGACTTTACAGCGCCGGGGCTCATCGCGAAGGGTTCCCATGCGCCTGCGGCCTCCGCCGGGACGTCTTTTGTTCCGGACCCGTCCACAGGTTCCGCTCCGGTTCCCCCATCTTCGATTCCCCGGCTTCCAACCGCAGCCGATCGTGATACAGCAGACCGCCCCGCGGCGTCTCCCGCCGGGGCCGGGCAGGCGCGGCCTGCGCGTGAGGGCGCCGTCGCACCCGGCCTCCCGGTCGAAACCCTTCCTGCCGCGTGCCGCGTGGACAGGCTGCGCGAGCGGATAGCGGCGCTGAGGTCGCGGGCAGAGGGCATCCTGGCGGCGAGGGACGCGGCCCTGGCGACGGCGCAGTCGGAGCGCGAGAAGGCGGAGGCTGATTTCAGGGCGGGACTGTCTGCCGCAGCGACCAGGCGTGACGAGGCGCTACGGCGCCTGGAGTCGGAAGCGGCCGCGGAGCGCAGCCGGATAGAGGAGAAAGGCAGGAGGGATCTTGTCAGGATAAACGCGGCGTTCGAGCGGGCGAAGCGGTCGGCGGAGGCACGACTGAGGGCGCGCGCGGCTCCTTACGAGGCCGCGAAAAAGGAGGCGCGCGGGAAGGCCGCGGCGGAATATGAGGAGAAGGTCAGCGCGCGCAAGGAAGAGTTCGCGAGGGCGGAGGCCGCGCTGGAGTCGCTCAGGCCGGCGATCGAACGCCTCCGGGATCTGGCGGCGAAGTTTGCCCGCGAGTATGGCGCCATCCCGGAAGCAGGGAGGCCCGAGCGGCGGCCGGAGGGGGCATGGCCGCGGGCGGAGGATGCCGCCAGGGAGGCGACGCGCCGGCTGGCTGCGGCCGAGGAGAGCATCGGAACCTATCGCCGCAAGCTCCGCCTGCGCCTGCTGAAACGCCTCAGACCCATATTCCCCTACGCCCTCGTCGTGGCGCTGCATATTCTGCTGCTGCCGTATGCCTTCGAGCGGCTGCCGAAATCCACCCACGTGCCGCTCGCTGTCGGGTCGCTGGTCGTTACGCTGAGCGCGGTCCACTCGGTCTTCTACTCCTGCCGGGCCTATGCCCGCTCGGTCGCCGGGTTGCTGAACGGCGCCGCCGATCATGCCCAGGCCGTCATTGATCTGCAGAAGCAGGCCGAGCGCGAGCGGCTCGAAAACGATCTGCGCGACCTCGACGCGGTCAGGCTCGCCGGTATCGCGGCCGCCGACCAGACCGCCGACCCGAAGATACAGGAGCTCCAGAAGGAGGCGGAGGAGGAGGTCAGGCGTCTGGGGGCGCGGCGCGATGAGCTGCGGGCGGGGGCGATACGGAGGAAGCGGGAGCGGCTGCAGGAGCTGGAAGCAGAAACCGGACGCCGGACGGCGGAGATCGAAGCATTCCACGAACGCGAGAAGGCCCGCCTGGGTGCCGCCCGTGAATCCGCGATGCGCGAGATCGAAGCGAAAAAGGCCGCCGCGATCCGGCGTCTGGCCGGCGAGTGGCTCGCCTCGCTGGAGGATTTCCGGTCCTTCGCTGCGGAGGCCTGCCGCCTCAGGCCGGAAGCATGTCCATCCTGGGAGTCCTTCGCATCGCTCTGGAACGGCGGCCGGAAGCCTCCCGAGACGCCGGCTGTTGCCGTATATGCCGGCGACGCCTTCCTCGATCTGAAGACGCTCGACATCAGATCCGATCCCGAGGGCGGCTTTTCCGTTCCTTCCTGGCCGCCCTTCCCCGTCCCCGTGTTCCTGTCGTTCCCCGAGTGCGGGTGCCTGCTGATCCAGGCCGGCCACGGCCGTCGTCAGGCGGCCATGAGCATGCTCTTCGCCACTGCGCTCCGCATCTTCGCCTCCTTCCCGCCGGGGAAGGCAAAATTCACCATCTTCGACCCGATAGGCCTCGGGCAGAACTTCTCAGCCCTGATGCATCTGGCCGACTACGACGAGTCCATCGTGGGCGGAAGGATATGGACCGATCCGACGCATATCGAGCGCAAGCTGTCGGATCTGACCGAGCACATGGAGAAGGTCATCCAGAAGTATCTCCGCGGCAGGTACGCTTCCATCGGCGATTACAATCGCGAGGCCGGACAGCTTTCGGAGGCATGCCGGTTCCTGGTGGCCGCCGATTTCCCGACCGGATTCACCGAGGTCGCGATCGAGAAGCTCGCCGGCATCGTCTCCAGCGGCATGCGCTGCGGCGTCTTCACGATGATCCTGCACGATTCCAGACAGCGCTTCCCCGAGGCCGTGGACAGGACGCTTCTATCCCGCGGCGGGCTGGTGCTGACAGAGCGGGATGGCGAGTTTGTAGTGGATGACCGGTTCTTCAGCGGGGCGAGGTTTGTCCCGGCCGACCCGCCACCGCCGGAAACCGTCGAAAAACTGTTGCGCGCGGCAGGCGAGCGGTGCCGGGAGGCGCAGCGGGTCGAGGTCCCGTTCGAGGCGGCCGAACCTCCGGCCGGCGAAGTATGGAGCCTGATCTCCGCGGGCGGCATCCGCGTCCCCCTCGGCAGGGCCGGCGCAGACCGCCTCCAGTTCCTTGATATAGGCCGCGGCACCGCTCAGCACGCGCTGATCGCGGGCAAGACCGGGTCGGGCAAGTCCACGCTCTTCCATGTGATAATAACCAACGCGGCGCTGTGGTACCCTCCATCGGAGCTGGAATTCTATCTGATAGACTTCAAGAAGGGCGTCGAGTTCAAGACTTACGCATCGCACCGCCTGCCGCATGCCAGGGTGGTGGCGATAGAGAGCGATCGCGAGTTCGGGATCAGCGTGCTCAGGCGCATAGATGCCGAGCTTGCCCGCAGGGGCGAGATGTTCCGCCAGGCGCGCGTCCAGGATATCCGGAGCTACCGCGAAGCGTTCCCGGATGAACG
>JAOACM010000046.1 GCA_026417845.1 Planctomycetota bacterium
TCGTCGGCAGCGTCAGATGTGGATAAGAGACAGCTGCAGGCAGGGACTGATCAGCGAAGCGGAGGCGCTGACGAACAGCAGTTCCCCGGAAGACCTCCAGCTGATGCTGCGGGGCATACGGCGGGGAGCATCGGCGGACGAGTTCGATCTGCCCGGGCTCCCAGTCCCTTCGGCTGGGAAACCTGGAGGCGGGAAAGGGATCGGGGGAAAAGAAGGGCTCGGAGGCACGAAGGAGTCGTCGGGCACCTCCCAGAAAAAGAAGATGGACAGAGGCTTCAACTTCTAAGAGCCTGTCCGAAAACCTCCGGCGCGCAGCCTTACCCCCAGCTATCCACGCTGTCCGGCGGTAAGTTTTTGGACGGGTTAAGCGTCAGTTCCCCGTTATCTGCCGATAGGGATGCCTGAAAGGTCGAAAGGTAGAGTTTTCTGGCGCGCCAGACTGGTTGTGTTTTCGGGATGCCTGATGGGCGCCCGATCTTTTGGGGCGCGGCCGGGATCGGCTGGGATGGAGCCGGACATGTTCCGCCAAGGCAGATTGCGACCATATGCGTTTGTATGGAGCGGGTTGCTACTGCCCGCGACGCCCAACGGATTGGAGAAATCGGCAATACTCACGCCCCTGCTTATAGTTGTGGCATTCCTCGACATTATAGGGGCGGCAGAAGCACCCAAGCAACGGCCTTATTGGGCGGATGATGCAGGAGCGGCCTATGTGCACTGCTTCAGGTTAAGGTTCGAGCCATTCCAGCCCGGCTGTATACAGGAGACCTGCGGGTGGATCGGCGAGAACCGATATAGAGCATTAGCAACCCCGTCAGGTAGCGGCAAGGACAGGCTTGCGAATTTCCTTGCCGCCCGGAGCGGATCCAACCTGACGTTCCGGCTGGAGGGGAGCGCTATCTGGCATGACCTGAACGGCGATGGCAGATTCTCAGGGAAGGAAGAACTCCATGACCGCAATAAAGATATGTCCTGGGGACCGATCCCGATGCGCCTCAAACATCCCCCACCCGATGGAACTGAGGCTCAGTATGCGGTTTTCGTGTGGAAGCGATATTCCAGTGGCGACATTGAGCGCGGCCTCAATTTCAGGCCCCCGCCGAAAGCCTCGGTGAAGGATTACGTGGCGGCCAGGGGAGGAATGATGAGGGGCGCGATTTTCGGGCACGCCATCGAGCTTTGCGACGACGATACCAACGGGCGGTATTGCGATCTCGGATGCGACTCAATCTCCATAGACGGCAAGTGGATGCCCATCGCCTCTACCCTGTCGCTCGACGGAATCTTATACTTCATCAAGGTGGCGCCTTCGGGGTCGGTGGTGCTGCTGGCGGAAGTACCCGGCCCTTATGGATTTATAAAGCCATACGAAAACTGCAAGTTTCCCCCCGGCCTGGAGGCGGGGGGACTGTTCCTGTCCCAAGGCGGCACGACATGGGAGGTCGCGCGTCCGAAGGCCACCGACGGGACCATCGGTCTGCCGCCTGGCGGATACCAGCTGTCCGAGGTGTTTCTGGGGGGCAAGGGCGCCATACTCCGGATGTATACTGGGGATATAAAAGTAAACGTGGAAGAAGGAAAAACCGTGGCCATTCCCAAGTGGGGGCCGCCACTGAAACTCGATGCCGTGGCCGACTCCGGACCTTCGGGTATTGAGGTCTCAGATTTCAAAATGATCGGCCAAGGGGGGGAAATGTACTTTATCCTGGACGGAGACGTGATCGTAACCGTAACTGCTGGAGGAACAAAGTTATACGAAGCAACCGTTCCGAGAAATGACCGTGGCATGCTGACGAGAGTACGTTATGCGCCACCGAGAGGTGGGAGATATGGCGTATTTGCAACATACGCCTCTGCTGGTGGCTTCGTCGTCAAATCCGAGATATATACTGTGGAGTGCAGAGACTTGGGCCGATAGCAATTTATGCCGACGACGATGGACCAATAATCGCTCTATCTCCCATATACTGCCGTCGAGCATCTCTTACGATCCGATTGCCGATCATGACATCTAAGACTTTGTTTTATAATGGGTTGAGGCATGGATACTCCTCTTAAGCACAATGTGCAGCCACGAAAAGCGAAAGGGCGGGGTTTTTAAGGCCGAATCGGAAAATATCCGAAAAAGTGGGGATTCGCAGGGAAAACTCTTGCTTTTTTCTCCGAAATCTGTAGAATATAAACCCGAATGGCAGGAGAGTTGCCGTGTCATCCGGGGGATGGAATCGGCGATCAGCCTCCTCCGTACCAGGTTGAAAAGTCTCCGGCACGGGCGATTCGACAGGCAAGGTGACGGAGCGACAGGCAGGGGATGATGGAACGGCGAGATGCTTCGATGATTAACTACTACGAAGTGCTTGAAGTGCAACCGGAGGCGAAGCCGGAAGAGATACGGCGGTCGTTTCGCCGTTTGGCAAAGAAGTACCATCCCGACCACAACAGCGACCGTACGGAGTGGGCGGAGGCGAAGATACGCGTGATACTCAAGGCATACGACACCCTTATGAATGCGACCGAGCGGGCGGAGTACGACAAGAAACTGCGCCCATACCTGGCCAGGTACCAGGACCCTTATCGCGAGAATCTCGCGAAGAGGGCCGACGATCCTGTCGCTCAGTCGAGGCTCATCCTCTACAACCTGCTCAACGACGCGCCGGCCCAGGCCGTCGAGATATACGAGCGGATGAAGGCAAAGGACGAAAGTTTCGAGGTCAGCAAATACCTTGATCCAAAAGATTATCTTGACTGCGAGTTCCTCCTGGGCGAGGAATACGAGAGGCAGGGGAACTGGAAACAGGCATTGCGGTTCTATGAGAACGTTTACAATCAGGAGTGCGACTCGCCGATGCGGTTCTTCCTGGAAGAGGTGAAGGACCGCATCCGGGACATATACTGCAAAAAGGTCGCCCGACGATGCAAACCTCTCGATGCGGTAAAGATTTACGAGAAGGTAATGGCGATGGGGGTGAGCAAAAAGACCGAGGCGTATCTCCATAAGAAGATCGCCGAGAGCTACTTCAAGGCTTCGCTCGAAAAGAAAGCCAAGTTCCATCTGAAGCGCGCCTTTCAGCTCGAGCCCAAGTTGAAGGGGGCGCAGAAGATATGCGAAAAACTGGGGATAACCAACCGCTGAACGCTGGCGGTCGCTTCCCGCTGATCGGCATAACTCCATTCCGACAGAGAGGGTTGGGTTATTGGCCAGGATGTCGGCGCAATCGGACATCTGAGGCCATTTGCCTTCCCTTCCCCATCGGGCAGGTGGCGATTATGCGCGTGCGGTAATCGGCGGCGATACGGATCGCTCGTAATTGTTTGCCGTATCCATATGTGGGGTTGCAGCGGGCAGAGCGGACCCATTTGCAGCGGCGCCATTGTTGTCCCGTTCGGGCGCACCACTACAAACAAATAGCAGCCGCCCCCTGAACGCGGCAAGCAATTACTGCGATGCCAGCCTCTGGGCCTCTGGCGGTGCGCTCTGTACAACATATTGGCCGCCCATTAGACTCGTTTGCGGTCGCCAAGTCTGGGGACGTAGATGGCGGAAGATTGCGACCGTGACCCGCCCGCTGCCCGCAGCGGTTCCGCCCTCGCATGGTGCGCATGTGCCGCCTCGAGGGAAGGAGGCGACGCTGCCTCCCTGCAAGACCGGGGAACTGGAGGGTATTCGTCAGCGCCGGAGGAGGTTGGGCTGAGCGTCACTCCTCCGGGCGCCATGGGATCAAAGTGGGCGGCAGGCCTCTGCCCGCCAATATCCAGCGCCATCCAGTCATCGCAGCGGCGGGGGAAATATACATAGGAGAGGCGACAGGGCGATGGTGGAGCATGACATGCGCGAAATTGACGTGCGGGAGATAGGCGACAGGATCAGGGAGATGGCAGTCGAGGTTTCCTGGAACCTCGGCACTGCGGAGCGCGAATGCCTCAGGCGGCTGTCTGAGGAAGAGGAATCGCCGCTCGGCAGGAAGATACTTTCGGCGATCGTCTCGAACTTCGAGATAGCCGCGGCGGAGAGGCGGCCGCTGTGCCAGGATACCGGTCTTGCTGTCGTGTTCCTGGAAATAGGGCAGAATGTGCGCCTTGTGGGCGGGTCGCTGCTTGACGCTGTGAACGCCGGGGTCCGGACGGCATACAGGGATGCCTTGCTGCGGATGTCGGTCCTGAACGATCCGCTGCTGCGCGCGAACACGAAGGACAACACGCCCGCCATCGTCCACATCGAAATAGTGCCCGGCGACAGGGTGCGCATCCTGTTCGGCGCAAAAGGAGGGGGCTGCGAGAACATGAGCCGCTCGGCGATGCTTAATCCGTCGGACGGGAAGCGGGGGGTCGTCGAGTTCGTGACGCGGGCGGTGCAGGAGGCTTCGGCGAATCCGTGCCCGCCGGTAGTGGTGGGCGTCGGGCTGGGGGGCACTTTCGAGAAGGCCGCTATTCTGGCCAAGAAGGCGCTGTTCCGGCCGCTCGGCAAACCGAATTCCCAGTTGCATCTGGCTGATCTTGAGCGCGAGCTGCTCGATTCGATCAACCGGACCGGCGTCGGTCCGATGGGCATGGGCGGGACTCGAACGGCCATGGCGGTGCACGTCGAGGCATTCCCATGCCATATCGCGAGCCTGCCTGTAGCGGTGAACCTCGACTGCCACAGCCACCGCCACATGGAGGCGGAGATCTGAAGAAGGAGAGCGCGCTTCCGTCCCGCCACGGGCGCGATGGCGGGAATGGGAAAACGGAGCGGCGGGGATGGCGCGATGGGCAGGCGCCGGTAATTGTTTGCCGCGTTCAGCTGGCGGTACTATTATTTGACCTGTTCCGAAACCTCCGGAACGGCTGGGCAGGCGTTTCGGGAACCCTGAGCGCCGCGGGAAGTTTCTGGGCAGGTTCTTTTTGGTGGTGCGCCCGAACGGGACAACAATAGCGCTACTTATGGGGGGCGCTTTGCCTGCTGCGCCTCAACATACAGGCCCGGCAAACAATTACGACCGCCGGAGATATAGGGGGGACAAGATGGCGGGGAAACGGGCGGATACGGCGGACGACACGATCAGGCTTCGAGTGCCGTTCGGCGAGGAGGTGGCGAGATCGCTCCGCGCCGGCCAGCATGTGACGCTCAGCGGCACGGCCTATGCCGCCAGGGATGCGGCTCACAAGCGGATCGTCGAGGCGGTGGCGCGGAGGGAGCGGTTGCCGGTGGACTTCAGGGATCAGCTCATATACTATGTTGGGCCTACTCCTGCACGGCCCGGCGAGCCGATCGGCTCGGCCGGCCCCACCACCTCCACAAGGATGGACGATTACATGGAGGCGATGCTCGAGCTGGGCATCCGCGCCACGATGGGCAAGGGGATCAGGTCGCGGAAGGTAATGGAGCTTCAGAAGCGATACGGGGCGGTGTACTTCCAGGCGATCGGTGGCGCCGGGGCGCTTCTGGCCAGGCACATAAAAGCTGCCGAAGTGGTGGCGTATGAGGACCTGGGGGCGGAGGCGCTGCGGAGACTGGAGCTGGAGGGTTTCCCTGCCATAGTGGCCGTAGACGCCCATGGGGGGGACGCTTTCGCGGAGGGACAGAGAAGATACTGCCGGCTCTGATCGGAGCCGCAACCTGTCGCCCCAAAGCCCCCTTCCATTCGCTTTTTCCAGGGGCAGCGTCGAGCCGGAGCCGGACCGCGCCTCCGGGCGGACGATTGCCGGAACCGCTCTTCGCGCGGAAGTATCCGCTGCGCCTCCGGCCGGACCATCGGAGATGTGCACCATGAACTTTTCTGGAACGGTGCCGCTGGCCGTCATCACGAGGGGCGGCTACGCGGATAACCTCCATAGAGGCGCAGTGGTCGTGTGCGACGCGGACGGGCGCGTCCTTTACTCGGCGGGCGACCCTGACTTCGTCGCGTGCGTCCGGTCTTCGTGCAAGCCGATACAGGCGATCCCAGTCATCGAGTGCGGCGCAACGGACCGGTACGGTTTCAACGATGCCGAAATAGCCCTGATGTGCGCGTCACATCCGGGCGCCGAAAGACACGTCGCCGGAGTCCGTTCGATGCTGGCCAGGGCCGGGATACCGGAGACAGCGCTCAAATCCGGAGCCGGGTTGACTGACAATTGTTCGGGCAAGCACGCCGGCATGTTGGCGATGGCTCGCTTTATGCGCGAGCCTGTCGAGGGCTATCTGGAACCCTCGCATCCTCACCAGCGGCGCATCCTGTCGTGCTTCTGCGATATGGCCGGGTTGCCGGAGGAAAAAGTCGGTATCGCGGTGGACGGTTGCGGCGCTCCAATCTTCTTCGCTGCGCTTCGCTCGGCCGCGCGGGCCTTCGCCAGGCTCGGTACGCCGGAGGTTCTTCCGGCGGGGAGCAGGCGCCTGGCGGTCGAACGCATCGTGAAGGCGATGTGCGCCCATCCCGATATGACCGGCGAACCGGACTACCGTGCGATACTCGGCGGCCGCGACGTCGTGATCGGCAAGGCCGGCGGCTTCGGATACTTTGCCGCGGCGGTGCTGGGGACCGGCATCGGTGCGGCCGTCAAGATCGAAGACGGCGGAGCGCTGCCGCACAGGCCGGTGCTCTTCGAGGCGCTGCGCAGGGCGGGGGCGATATCCGACGGAGACGCAGGCGCCCTGGCCCGCGCCCTGACGCCCAGGATCGAAAACAGGGCTGGGCGCGAGGTCGGCAAATTCGAGATTGCCTTCTGATGGCCGAGGACTGGGGCTGTGGAGCGGCGGCCATCGCCGGGCCGGACCGCCGGCCGGGCGGCCCGCGGACTCATCCCTCAGATTCGGATCGGGGCTTCTCTGGAGCGAGGGCGTTCCTGACGGCACGCAGAAGATCGGCCATCGTGTAGGGTTTCTGCAACAGAGGCAGGTTGCTGTCTACGACCATCGCAAGCTGGGTTTTCGAGGGTATGTAACCGCTGGTCAGGAGCACCTTCAGATCCGGATTCCGCTTGCAGAGCGTCCGGGCCAGGTACATCCCGGACAGGCCGGGCAGCACAACGTCGCTGAACAGGAGGTCGAACTGCCCGCCGGCCTCATCGAAGATGCGTATGGCGTCCTCGGCACCCTCCGCCGTCCAGACCCTGTATCCTGCCTGCTCCAGCATCGCTTCCGTCAGTCTGAGTAGCGATTTTTCGTCCTCCACGGCCAGTATCCGCTCGCCGTTCCCTCTCAGGTCTTCGATTTTGACGGTCTCGGATTCCGGCGTTGGGATGGCGGCGGCGCCTTCCGAGACCGCCGGGAGGAAGATGTCGAATCTGGTCCCCTTGCCGGGTTCACTCCAGACCCTTATCCCCCCTCCATGCTGCGCCACGATTCCGTACACCACGGCCAGCCCCAGTCCCGATCCTTCTCCGGCGCCCTTGGTGGTGAAGAAAGGCTCGAACAGGTGCCCCAGAGTATCCGCGTCCATGCCGACGCCGGTGTCTTCGACCGACAGGCGGACGTAGGCGCCAGGTTCTATGCCGAGGGCGTTAGCGATCTCGCGGTCGCGGATGTCTTCATTGCCGGTAGCGATTATGAGCAGTCCGCCATCGGGCATGGCGTCGCGGGCGTTGACGGCCAGATTCATTATCACCTGATGTATCTGGATGGGGTCGGCTTTCACGGGGCGGATATCGGCGGCCGGGGAAATTCTGATGGATATATCCTCGCCGATGAGCCGCCTGAGCATCTTGTGCATGTCGGCGATCACGGCGTTCAGATCAAGCACCCTCGTAGAGATGATCTGCTTGCGGCTGAAGGCCAGGAGCTGTCGCGTGAGCGAAACGGCCTTGTCCACCGCCTTCAATATCTCCCTGGTGTGGCCCGTGTCCTCGCTGCGCCCCGTCAAGGCATCGTCCAGAAACTGGGTGTATCCCTGCACGACAGTCAGGATGTTGTTCAGGTCGTGCGCGATGCCGCCGGCTAGCCTCCCGATGGCCTCCATCTTCTGGGACTGCCGTAGCATCGCTTCGGTCGTATTTTTCTTCTCTTCCGCCCGCATCCTGGAGAAGGCCAGCCCCAGGCCCACGCCTATCTGTTCGACCATGGCGATCAAGTCCGGGCTGAAGGCCCCTCCGCGCTTCGAACATAATTGCAGGAGGCCGAGGATTTCCCCTCCGCCGCGAAGCGGCACCAGGGCGACCGATTCGTACCCTTCCGCGACGCACCGCCAGCGGAACCTCGCGGTATTTGCGCCTATAAGCCCCGATGTTGCCGAGACGAACCCCCGAGCGTCGTTTATGAACAGGCTGCCGCCATCCGTGCGACAGGGCCACGACGACTCCACACGTCCCAGTGCCACCACCCCGCACAGGCATTCCAGCTCCGGCACCCTTCCGGAGGTCTTGGCCGACTCGCGATCGCTCCCGGTGCTCTTCGCCTGTATGGAATTTTCCGCTGCCAGGAACCCGGGACTGAACCCGCTGCTCCAGACATACGGGTAATCGTTCCCGTCTCTGATCCTGATCCCGACGGCATCGCACCTCGCAACCCGCTTGATCTCGCCGCCTACCCTGCCGACCGTTTCCCTCGAGAACCCCTCCTTATTGAGCAGGTCGAGGGACTTCGCGACCAGCATCTGGTACCCCAGGAGTCTCTTCCTCTCGACGGCATGACGAAGCGCCCTGCCGAGGATTTCGGCGTTTATCCTGGACTTCGGGATGCAATCCTGCGCGCCAACGCCAATGGCCTCGATGGCGAAACTCTCGTCGTCCGAGCCGGAAAACGCTATGACCGGGAGATCGGGAGATGCCGCTACGATGGAGGCGAGGGGAGCGAGTCCCCGGGTGTCCGGAGGGTTCATATCCAGGACGATCGCGTCAGGGGCGTTGCCGGCCAGCAGGGCGCGGGCTGCTTCCAGGCTCTCCGCGCGCCGCGGAATCATGCCGCAGGCGCGCAGCGCTTGGGCCAGGCGCGTCCATCCATCGGAATCGCCCGATACGACCAGCACATTGAGGCTGGGGGCCGGCGAAGCCTTCCATCCCGCCATCTCGGGATGCACGCGAATTTCTCCTGATCGCGGGTTTGCCGACGGCCCATAGATCGTCGGAACAGGGAGCGGGGGCCGCGTCTGAGCTTTAATTTAATCACATTTTATGACGTTACGCAAATAAAATATTTTTCCGGCTTTTCATGTATTCCGGCATTCCAGCCGCGCGCCGTCCTATTTTTCCCTGAACATCCTCGGGGACATGCCCGTCTTGCGACGGAGGAGCCTTGAGAAGTAATTCGGATCGTCGAAGCCGCAGCGGCGCGCGATCTCGGCCACGGGCAGAGCGGTGCACTTGAGCAGCGACAGGGCGTTCTGCAGGCGCAGCCGCGCGAGATATTCGGAAGGAGGTACGCCTATCGCGTCCTTGAACATGCGGGAGAGGGTCGAGCGGTGGATGTCGAGCATGGCGGCCATGCGCTCGACGCCGAAGGACGGGTCGCCCACATGCCGGTGGATCGCCCGCAGGACCTGGGCGACGGCCGGACCTTCCGGCCCGGGGCTCCCGCCCGGGGCCGCTTCGGAAAGCAACCGGTACGCAATGGCGCCCGCCCGGCGCTCGCCCCGCCGCGACAGATCGCCGATAGCGCGCGCCAGCCGCTCGAAAAGCGCATGCGGCGCCGGCCCCGCGCGATATATGTCGGCCCCGAACCCGAACCCGCGCGTCACGTCCGCCGCCAGCGGGCCGTCCATTGTCCACCACCGGTATTCCCAGATATCGTCAATCGCGCGGAGATTGTGCTCCATGCCCGGCATGTACACGGCCACCTCGCCGGGGTTCAGCACCCTTTCCTCCCCGCCGAGGATGAACGCGCCGCGTCCTTCCACGCCCCAGAACAGCTGCACGAAATGCTTCACGGCCGGCCGCTCGATGTCGGACGGCGTTATCCTGTAGTGCCCGACGCTCCGCGCCCCCAGCGGGATTCCCGGCGATGGCGCCGCGTTCGGACGGAAGATCATCTTCCTGAACGTCTGGGATTTCATCACGGAAGTCCAGAAATTTCTACATCATTCGCATTGATCCTCAGCGTATTTTCGTTCAGACTCAATTTTGCGCAAGCACGGATATCCATGTTCCGTCGGCGGTTCGCGGCCTCCGCTCCGCGGTCGTGGCGGGCGGGTTCGCGGGCGCCGGGAAGGGAGAGCGGAACTCCTGGCGAGGAGGCCGGCGGCGAAGTGGGGAGGAGAAAAACATGGCAGTGAAGGGATCTGACGGGCCGA
This sequence comes from Planctomycetota bacterium, assembly GCA_026417845.1. Lineage (GTDB taxonomy): Bacteria > Planctomycetota > SZUA-567 > H5-PLA8 > CALKMO01 > CALKMO01. The sequence continues at coordinate 10,179 of JAOACM010000046.1, forward strand.
AGGTCGTGGTCCTCGGAGCGGGCAGCCTTTTCTTCGGGCGGCAGGCTATATGGCAGATGGTACATTCTCCACACCTTAACGCCGGCGTCCTCGGCCTTGTGGATACGGACCCGGTTCGCCTGAAGAAAATGGCGGCGCTGGCAAGGGCGGTGGTCGGGGCGAACGGAGTCCGCCTGAGGATCGAGGCGTCAACCGGGCGCCGGAAGGTTCTGCCCGGAGCGGACTTCGTGGTACTCAGTTTCGCCGACAGGAGCGTGAAATTCCGGGCCATGGACTGCGCCGTGTCCGAAAAATACGGGATCCGGATGTGCTCCGGAGATACGATCGGGCCGGGCGGCATATTCAGGACGCTGCGCGAATTCCCCGAAATACTCCGCGCCGCCCGTGACATCTCGGACCTCTGCCCCGATGCGTGGGTCATCAACTACATCAACCCCACGGCCGCCAACGGGCTGGGATTGAGGCGCTACGCCCCGCACCTCAGGAGTTTCGCCCTGTGCGACGGTCTCCACATGCCGCACGTCAAGCGCAATTACGCCATCCGCGCCGGGATCGTCTCTGACGGGAGCGCGTTCACGGATGAGGTTGACCGCAAGTTCGACATGAGGATCGCCGGCGTCAATCACTTCACCTGGATGCTCAAGGCGGAATACGGGGGGCGTGACGTGATGCCGGCCATCGCCGAGTCTCTCCGGCTGGCGGCGGCAAGAGAGACCGACGGGGGCGATACCGGAGCTAAAGCGAAGTTCAACGCCTCCATCGGCTATACGCTCTATCGGATATTCGGCAGAATTCCGACCTGCGTCGGCCATACCAAGGAATACGTCAGGTTCTGGCAGGGTCTGGGCAGGACGCCGGAACCGATCCCGCCGCTGTCCATCTGGGAAGCCGATGAACGCTACAGGAGGCACGCGGAAATGTGGAGGCAGGTGGACGGTTTTCTCTCCGGCAGGATACCGATCGGAGAGTACATGAAATCCTTCGGGCCGGACCACGCGACGGACATAATCGAGAATATGGTCGCCGGCCTCGGCAAGCCGTTCTACGTGAACACGTTCAACCGCGGCGCGGTGACTAACATGGCCGACGACGCCTTTCTGGAGCTGCTTTGCGACCTCGATATGAAAGGCCCGCGCCCGCGGACGGTCGGAGAGATGCCCCGCGGACTCAGAGGTCTGCAGGAACAGGTGCTCGACGCGCACGAGCTGGCCGTGCAGGCGGCGGTGACGTGCGATCGCGATATCCTGCGCCGCGCCATGCTGACCGATCCGCTGGTCTCGTCCATCGCCGACGCGGATCGGATCGTCGAGGAGCTTCTGAAAGCCGAGCGCGACGCTCTTCCCGGGAAATGGTTCCGTCGCGAGTCTATTCGCCGGCCGCGCGCCCGCTCCGGACCTTCCGCCGGGAGCAGGCGACCGATCGGCGGGAAATCCCCGCCCGGCCGCCGCGCGGACCGCGCGCGCCGGGGCTGATCAGCGGCGGAGGCGCGAGCTTCGCATTCCCTCGCACGCCGGCCGCACCACCGGCACCGATCCCGGCACCGCGGTCCGGTCCGCCTTCTGCCCCCTCGTCCCTCCTCCCAGGTCCGGGGCAGCGGCCGCATTCCGTTCCCGCCTGTTCTCCGGCAATCGCCCGCCGCTCTCAGGTAACGGTGACTGCCTGCTGGCGCCGCGCTAACTCAGGCGACGACAGCGCGCCACCAACAGATGCGCCCCATCTGCTGTGTCCCGAGACAGGGGGCGGCAGACAATCACCTCCTCCGTGGACGCGGCCGTCCCCGGTGCCGCCGCGGAGGCCGACCGCTTCGCGAAAAATGATGGATTTCGCCGCGCGGAGAGCTATGTGTTTTAAGAGCCTGACCCGAAACCTGCCGCCGCGAAGCTTACGGCTCTGCGTCCTCGACTTCGCGGCTGGAAGTTTCTGGATGGGCTCAAAGCGACGCTGCAACAATCCGATCGGCAAGGCCCGGTTCGCAGCCGGGAGGCGCCCGGCGGGAACCGATTGCATAAGGAGGAAGTAATGGCAGCATCATCGGACAGGGTCTTCGTTTTCAGGTTCGGCGCGACGGACGACGACGGGTTCAGGCGATTCGCGGATCATGCCGCGAAGTTGAAACCCTACGGCCGCGTGCTGGTATACGTGGACCAGCTAGCCGACAAGTCCAGGCACGAGCTGCCGCCGTTCAGAAGCCCGTGGCACGAGTACGCCGTGTGCCTCGCGACGCTCCACAAGGTCTTCCCCCATCCGGAGATCGCCAGGCACCTGCCATCCGGCTACGCCGAGAGGAACAGGGAACTGCTCCTGAAAAGGGCCAGGATGCTGCGCGAGCGCGGGCTGGGCGCGGCCTTTCACGCGGTCGAGCCGTATTTCATGCCCGAGCCGTTTTTCGCTGAACATCCCAGTCTCCGCGGCGCACGCGTGGATCATCCGCGACGATCTATGAAAGCCGAGTTCGCAATGTGCGTGGACAGGGATGAGACGGCGGAGATGTACGCCTGGATGATGCGGGAACTCAAACGTAACGTGCCCGAACTCGAACTGTTCTCCTTCCTGATCAACGATTCTGGTTCGGGGCTGTGCTGGGCGTCAAAGCTGTATCCCGGTCCGAACGGCCCGTCCTGCTGCCAGACGGTCGGCGCCGTCCGGCACCTGGTGAAGTTCTGCGAAACCTTGCACCGGGGCGCCGTCGAAGGCGGCGGGGACGTAGATATTGAGATCGGCGGAAGGATGTCGCTCAAGCTCGGCGACCAGCCTGTCGAGGGCCTTCCGCCGCGGACGGCCTATCTCGGAAAGGGCGGCGGTGTCGGCACGGGGACGCATTTCGGACACACCAGTCCGATCCGCGGCATAGCCGATATTCCTGCCGTCATCAAGGCCCTCGAGAGGGCGGTTGCCACCGATGGGCGAAAGATCGTTTTCACATTTTCCGGACTGTACTACAAGGCGGCCGACAGCGTGGAGGCGGCGGGGAAGGTCGTGGATGTCGCGAAGGAGTTCTTCGCCTCGCCCGTAAAAGGGCCGATGGGCAGGACCAGCCTGCTCTACTCGCTCGCGCGCAGATGGGCCGGCGATGCCTCCGCGGACGCGCTTGTCGAGGCATGGGAGGAATTCTCCAGGGCGCTGTCGGTAGGGGCGATGGCCGGCGGCTTCGGGTCCTATTACTTCCTTTCGATGAGGTATATCTGCCGGCCGATCGTGATCCGGCCGGACCTGCTGACGCCGGAGGAGGAGAATTACTTCCTGCCGCATGTGTTCAACGTGAGCGAGAAGGAGGCGCGGGAGGATTTCATAGACATCCACGGCGGCAGGCATTCGATGGCCAACGTTGGGGCGATGCCGCTATCGTGGAGTTCGGGGTGGTTCTACAACGTGCCGCTGCAGTCGGCGCTGGCGGCCGCCCGGAGGGTGGCGGAGACGCTGGAATCGCTGAAGGATGCGCCGGAGCGGGGCTGGCTGATGCGGACGGCGATGGCGATACGGCTGTGGGTCGGGGTGGTGCGGTCATCGAACAACATTTACATGGCTCAGCTCATCCGCGACAGGCACCGGGAGGAGCTTTCGGGGCCGCCGCAGGTGCATCCGAAGCTTCGCACGAGCGGGGACCCTGACCTGCTTCAGTGGTACGAGATACTGAGGGACGAGCTGGACAACACGGATGAGATGATCGGGCTGCTGGAGCGTGGGGGGCTGGAGCTTGTGGCGCGGGCGTCTGATCCTGCGGACGAAGACACGTTCATGCTGGGTCCGGATCTGATCGGGGCGTTGAGGAAGAAGCGCGAGATAATGCTGCGGCACTGGCGCGAGGCGGAGGACTACCTCGTCTCGCACAATACCTGACGCTGCCGTCCGCGCTTCGCGCGCGGGCGGAGGTCTCCCGTGCCGGTCCGCCCGGGAATGGCATCTTTTGCCGCGCGATAACACCGGATCGCCGCGCCGGAACGGCTTCCGGCGGCGCGTGTGGTCATATTTCCCCGGCGACGGCGTCAAAGGCGGGCTTCAATCTGTCGTAAAGCTCGTCCAGCGCCTCGGGGACCGTCGAAGTGCCGGCCAGTACCGGCATGAAATTCGTGTCGCCAAGCCACCGCGGGACGATATGGACATGGAGGTGATCCTCCACGCCCGCGCCGGCGACTTTGCCGATGTTCATCCCGATGTTGAAACCGGCCGGATTCATCGTATCCCGGAGAACCTTTACGCAGGCCCGGACGGCCCGCGTCATCGCGCCGCATTCCGCATCCGTCAGTGTTGAAATCTCGCCGATGTGTCCGGCCGGCGCTACCATCAGGTGGCCGCCGTTGTACGGGTAACGGTTCATCATGACCAGGACGCCGGAGCGGCGGCTCAGGAGAAGGTGCTTTCTGAACC
>JAOACM010000465.1 GCA_026417845.1 Planctomycetota bacterium
CCAGCACGAATGGGAGGTTGGTCAAGCCCTGAGGAAAACGGCATCCGGCCTTGACGCGGCTCGTTTCATGGGAGGCTTTTAGATCCCATCCAGAACTCCCGCCGGAAAGGCGTCAGCCTCGATTCGTAAGCCCTGCGCCCAAGGTTTTTGGATAAGCTCTGGCAACTATGCGTCCTCCTTGCGCAACCGATTGATTTGGTTAGAGTTACATCTTAACTTGAGTTTAACAACTTTCCCCTGAGGCGAGCCCGTAAAGGGCATCGCTTGTCGCCATATAACCTCTTGTCAGTACATCGGTTGCGTTCTTTTTGAAAAACTTTCCCGGAGAATGGCCAAGGACGGGGGCGAAGGTGCGCCACGCTCATGTTATAACCCCTTATCTAACCAAAAGATTATGTAATAGAGCTGCCCAAGACTTGCCAAACTCAAGATCTTAAATCGTGCCATTAAAATTTCCTGCTTCCTTGTAGAATTGACTAGGATGAGGCGAGAATGGTTTAATTGATCAGACAGGGCGAGAACATCTTGTAAGGAAAAAAGGTTGAGCGCTTTGTGTGAAGCGGCGGGAGGAACCCTCTGGAAGGAGACGGGGGTGCCTCGCGGCGTACTTCGCCGACGGAGGATATTTTCTCCCGTCGCCTTGAATTCCAGGGGATCGTGTTTTAAAATGCATCATGGCGGCGGGGTGGGGATGAAATTCAGGAGCCTCTTTTCCGATATGCACATCCATGATCCCTGCGCGCCGCCTTTACTGTCGCCGGCGCCTTATCGAAATGTTTGCCGGAAACGGCGATCCGTTCTTCCGCTTCGCAGTATTTCCGCGGCAATCAGTTTCCTGGCAATCGGTTGGGTTGCGGGCGCCGGGGCCGTTCATGCCGGTGAGAAGCCTGTGGGCTATGTGCTTACCGATATCAGCTCCGGCACGCCCGAGGGGGGGCAGGATGACGTCGAAGCCTCCGAAGGATACTGTCTGCGGGATGGCCGCCGGATAGAGCTGGAGCCCGGCATGCCGGTGCTGGCCGGCGACGCGATCCTGACGGAGCGCGAGACATCGGTCGCTCTGGCGTTCGTAGATGGCAGCATCGTGACGCTGCGTCCCTCGACGAAGCTGCGCGTGGCGGAATACTCATATCCCGCCAGGAAAACGCCGACAAAGCTGGCGCTCGAGGAAGGCAGGGCGTTCTTCGCCGCCGCGGAGAGACCTGAGGGAGCAGATTTCGTAGTGATGGCGGCCAGCGCAAGCCTGTCGGGGAGCGGAGCCAGGTTTCAGCTCGACATGCTCAAGGACGAATCCGGCGGATGGACCGCATCAATAGCCGTCACGAAGAACTCGGTCACGCTGGTCCGCGACGGAACGAACACGAACATATACGTCTCGACGCTCCTGACCCTGACGGTGCGCAACGCGGGTATAGCCGGCGTGGACATGTCGGGCGGGCCGGTTACGCTTACGCGGGGAAACCTGTCGAAGGATGAGATGGAGCGGCTTGAGGCTGACGCGGCAATCCACGCTGAAGTCAATGTCGGGAAGAAAGACGATGTTGTCATCCGCTGCCGCGTGAAAAACTGGGACGGCTCTATAACAAAGATATATCTCAAAGAAAGGGGCGGCGAAAGAGTCCAGATATCCACAGTGACGAAGGCTACAGACGGTACGCCACTGATACGTTATGATGAAAAGACGACGAAGTGGACCCGCAAGATCACATATGTAACTGGCGATACGAAGACAAAGGTCCGGATTAAGGGGACGACGGGCGAGGTCAGCATAAAGGACGGAATGAACAAGCGCCACTATAAGGGCACCGCTTATCTCCAGAAGGACGGTTCGTGGCTGGCTGACGCCGTCGCCAGGGACGGCACGCGTATCGTCCAGCATGTGGTAGCTCACTGGGACGGCGCGAAGGTAGATACGACGACGATATTCCAGGCGGGGGCGACGGAGGGGATCCGGGTGAGGACTACCACGAGGGCGGATGGGAGCTACGAAAGGATAGAGGAGCGGGTAACCATTCAGAGGGACGCAAACGGCGAATTCATAAGGGCACCGGGGTCCACGCCGACGATCACGACGCGCGGTCCAAGTCCGGATCAACCTCCGTATCTCCGCACGCCCAGCACCCTGTTGATGCCGGAACCGCCTCCCGTAAGCCGGTAGGCCCGATCCGGGAGGGCGGAGGTTCGGCCTGGTTCGCGCGAGGCCCGCGATCGGGCGGGGCCGGCTCGCCCGACGGGAACATGCCGGGCAGTTGCGGAAATGGGCGCCGCAGGGGGGATGGTCAGAAGCTCAGGGGCGCCCCCGGCGGACTGCGACGGAGCTGTGGCGTTTGGGAGGGGATGCTGGCGCCAGATGGCCAGAGGGTTTCGGTGGGAGGCGGCGCGGCGGGCCGTAGCGATCTCGGCACTCGCGATCGTCTGTTTCTCCCCTCTGTTCTTCGGTTGTTCGCCGCCCTGGGCCAGCGGATTCCTGCTGGCCGCCCTGTGCTGCCTGTCAGGACTGTACGTTGCGATCTCCGTCTTTGGGCGCGAGGAGTGGTTTCCCGCGCCTCTCCCTCTGTGCATTTCCACCGCGCTGCTGCTCTGCTGGCTGCTGTTGACGGTCGTCCTGGACTGGGTCGAGGGTCCCGCAGGAGGCCGCGTCCCAGCTGTCAGTTCGCGCGAGCTGCCCTTCGCCATCGCATACGCCGGCGCGGCGATCCTCGGCATGGGATACTGCCGTACGGCGGAGGATATGAGGAATGCGCTCAAGGCCGTCGCGCTGGTCGGGCTCGTCATGGGCGCGATGGCGCTGGCGGAGGTCCTGGCGATAGACGTCAAGGCCGCCGGGGGGATGGAGGCGGTCAGGGAGCGCCCGAGCGGTCTTTACACGAACCCGAACCGTTTCGCCGTACTGATGGCGGTCTGCTGGATGTGCGCCTTCGGGGGCCTTCTGGATGAGCTTACCGATCGCACATATCTCCGTGCGCCCGACTACCGGTGGGTGGCGCTTTACCTCGTTTCGATACTCGTCGCCGGATCGTGCGTAGGGCTGAGTCTGAGCCGGCTGACGGTGACGGCGATGGGAGCGATGGCGGCGGGTACAGGGCTGGTTGCGGCTTGGGGCAGGGTATCCTTTCTTCATGGAGACTGGCGCGGGGTTGACCTGTCGCCTACGGAAAAAGTCCGGCGGCTGTGCCTGGGCTTGCTACCGGTGACGGTGATGGCCGGTTGGGCGGCGTGGACCTTCACAGCCGGGACTTCCTTTCTCCAGAGCCGGTTTGCGGCGATCCTGGCGGAGGAGGTGACCTTCGGTGGGCGGTTGCGGGCTAGCGAAACCGGGCTGCCGCTGAGAGCAGAGCGGCCGCGGTCCGGGCACGGGCTGGGGACTTTCGAGTCCGTCTTCACGCGGGTCCAGCCGCCGGACATGCTTGGCAGGTGGCGGGAACTGCACTGCGACTGGCTGCAGCTGGCTGTAGAGGCTGGAATTCCTGCTCTCGTGCTGGCCATACTTCTCGCCGGAGCGTGGGTCGGCGCC
>JAOACM010000466.1 GCA_026417845.1 Planctomycetota bacterium
GGTGAAGCCTGTACAGACTATAAGGCGCCAGGAGGTAAGGATCGGGCCGAACGCCCCGTGTCCGTGCGGATCGGGGAGGAAGTACAAAAAGTGCTGCGGCAGGAGCATCGGAGGTCCTGGCGCCTCCCGCGGCGGCGCCGGCGCCTCCCCGGTCGCGCCGGCCGCGCGCGGCAAGCGGGGCGGACCGCCCGCCGCTCCGGGGGGCCGGAGATGACCGCGGCGCGGACGCCCCGCGGGCGACGCATCTTTCCCCCGGGCGGGGTTGGCGGTTTGCCCGGCTGAAGGCGGGTCTTCGCCCGAGATGGCATCCGTTCTCCGCCGGAGGAGTGCGGCGGGTCTGCCCCGGCCGCCGGCCCGACGCGGGATGCCCGGGGGCCTGAGGCGGCGGGATGAGGGTGCGTGAGGCACCTCCCGCGATAAGGAGAGCAAACGCTTTGGAACGACCGGTCGAGATCGCCGGGCGCCTGGCCGCCACCGACCCGCTCCGCGGACTGATCGCCGCCGCCCCGCGCCGCGCCTCCGGGATCGCGGCGCTCGCCAGAAAGCTGTGCGAGATACCGGCCCCGACCTTCAAGGAGGGGCCGAGGGCCGAGGCGATCGTTTCCGAGCTGAAGTGGCGCGGCATGGCGCCCGTCGAAAAGGACGGGATCGGCAACGTGACGGTGACGGTGGATTCCGGCCGCCCGGGCGCCAGCCTCCTGGTGACCGCGCATATGGACACGATCTTCCCCGAGGGGACGGTCTGCAGGGTCGAGGAACGGGACGGATGGATGTACGCGCCGGGTATCGCCGACAACACCGCCGGCGTGGCGATCGCTCTCTTCGCCGCCGAGGAGATGCTCAAGAATCGCCTCCCGCCCAGGGGCCGCGTCACGTTTGCCTTTACCGTGGGGGAGGAGGGGCTGGGGGACCTGAGGGGGATGCGGCGGCTGTTTGAGCAGGGACGCGGGGGATTCGACGCGGTACTGGTCCTGGACGGCGATATCGGCCAGGTGCTCTCGCAACCGGTCGGCTCAGTCCGTTACAGCCTGATGGTCACCGGCCCCGGCGGCCACAGCTGGGCCGACTTCGGGAAACCCAGCGCGCTCCATGTCCTGATACAGCTCGCCGAGCCGCTGACGAGGATGAAGGTCCCGACCGGGCCGCGGACGACGTTCAACATCGGCGTGCTGTCCGGAGGGACGTCCGTCAACAGTATCGCCGCCGAGGCTACGATGCTGGTGGACCTCAGGTCCGTGGACGCGCGGGCGCTGGGGGATGTCGAGGAGCGGCTGCTTGCCATCATGCGCGGGGCGGAACTGCCCGGTGAGATATCGCTGCGGATACAGAAGGTGGGCGACAGGCCGGTCGGCGACGCGGCCCTGACGCGGGAACCGTCCGCGCTGGTCTCCGCTGCCCTCGACCGGTTGGGCATCGAGGCCATCCCTTCCGCCAGCTCCTCGGATGCCAACATCCCCTTGAGCGTCGGGGTACCGGCGACGGTCGTCGGGATCCGCCGTAGCGTCGGCGTGCACTCGACCGGCGAGGGCGTCGAGATCGCCTCGCTCGGGATCGGCTTGGCCGTCTCGCTCCTTTCCGCCGCCGCCCTGCTGGAGGCCTACGGAGCAGCGGACGCGCCGGCGAAGGGGGCTTCGAAATGAGCGGCCGCCGGGAGGGAAGCGGGCCGCCGATAAGGCCCATCGCCGTGAACCGCCGGGCCTGGCACGATTTCCATGTGGAGGAAAAGATCGAAGCCGGCATCGAACTTACCGGGTCGGAGGTGAAGGTCCTCAGGGCAAACAGGGTTGACTTCCAGGGCGCCCACGTCAGGAGCGGGGGCGGCCAGGCGTGGCTGATACACCTTAAAATACCGCCTTACGAGAAAGCCTCGGTCGGAGGCCACGACCCGCTCCGTCCAAGGAGGCTCCTGCTCCACGCCCGCGAAATAGCGAGGCTGGAGGCGAAGCTCGCGACCGGGGGCCGCACGGCGGTGCCGCTGTCGCTCTATTTCAAGGGACCGTGGGTCAAGGTGGAGGTGGGCGTCTGCCGTGGCAAATCGCGAGGCGACAGGCGCAGGGAGATACGCGAGGCGGAGCAGAAAAAGGCGCTGGCGAGGGCACGGATGAGGCGGCGGTAAGGCTGGGGGAGGAGGCACGCAGCCGATCCAGGTAATTGTTTGCTGTGCCCATGGCGGCATAGTGACCTTGTTTGCGGTAGCGCCGTTGTTGCCCCGGCCGGGCGAGCCACTGCTGCAAATGGCAGCCGCCACCTGAACGCGGCAGACAATTTACCGATCCAAAGGGGAAGCGACCGGATCGCCTGGCGGGGGGGGGGAAGTGCCGGTTACGGAGACAGATGCCCGGGACGACTGTCGGGAACCGCCACACAAAGGGAGAGCAGGCAGACATGGTGATCGGCGACGATCAGTGCGCCTCCGGCGGAGGCGGGGGCGGGCGTTCAGAACAGTCGCCTGGCGCGCGCATGGAAGTCCGGCCGGATGTTGGTGGGGGTCTCCGGTCGGCAGGGGCGCCCGGTACGCGGCTACATGACCGGGAAGATGCGTGCGGGGATGGCGGCCCGCCGGCATCGGAACCGGACCGTTCCGGAGCCGGAGAGCTTTTTGTGCTCGTTGACGAAGCCGGCCGCCCCGTCGGTGCGGCGCCGCGTCGCCTTTGCCATTCGGACCCCAGGCTGATCCATGCGGTCGTACACGTCATGGTCTTCGACCGGGCCGGAAGGATTCTTCTCCAGAAACGATCCCCCTCGAAGGACATCCAGCCGAACAAGTGGGACACGTCCGTCGGGGGGCACATGAGGCCGGGGGAGGCGCCGGAGGCCGCCGCGCTCAGGGAAATGGCGGAGGAAGTCGGTGCCGCGCCGGAGGCGATCGAGCCCGCCTACTCATACCTCTGGAGATCGGACATCGAAACGGAATTCGTCAGGACCTACGCGGCGTTGTGCGAAGGCCCGTTCCGCTTCGATACCGACGAGGTGGCCGAGGGGCGATTCTGGAGCATCAGGGAGATAGAATCGAACTTGGGGAAGGACGTGTTCACGCCGAATTTCGAGGTCGAGTTCCGGAAGATGGGCGGATGGCTCCGGAGACGCAGCAGCTCTTTCCCGGGTCGCCAGAGCGCAGCGTCGGCGGATCCTATGGCGGTATCGTGCGCAAAGGGATCCCCCGCTTCAGCCCCTTCGGCGGCGCCTCAGCTCCCTGCCCGAACCGGGCAATCTCCATGGGACCTTCGGCCTGCAGCCCCCACGCGGGAGATATCACTGGAGAACAACCCTCAGGAACCAGCGGCCGGCAGAGGAAGCGAGTGCACATGAGCGTGCGAACGATTCGTCTCAATGCTCCGGCAAAGATCAACCTTTGTTTGAAGGTTGGCCCCCTCCGTCCGGATGGCTTCCATTACGTGGATACCGTGATGCTTACAGTAAGCATGACGGATACCATAATGCTGCGGCCTGCCAGGGAATTACGGCTTACCTGCCGACCTGACACGCTATCCTCCGGTCC
>JAOACM010000467.1 GCA_026417845.1 Planctomycetota bacterium
CCGTTGATCCGAAGGACTACACTGATCCGGTCATACTAACCGGGGAGCTGCCGCCCGCGGTCTTGGGGGCGCCATACATGGTCCAGCTTCAGACGGCTGGCGGGGTCATAAGCCATACGTATTCTCTCCTTGATTCGGATAAAGATAACCTGCCGCCCGGTCTGGTCCTGACGAAGGAAGGACTGATCATCGGCAAGCCCAGCACGATCCCGGCCGCCACATTGCCGTTTACGGTGAAGGTTACCGACGGAGTTAACCGCTACGCGACAAAGCAATTTACGATACCTGTCGGAAAGGGGCAGCTTGGGGGAGACCTGATGCTGCACAAGGGCCGATTCCGCCTCGACTTTTCCCGCGTCAACAACGACAGGCTCGACCTGATCATGTTCCTGAACGACCGCAACCTGGCTGATCGGGAAGAACTCGAGGGGTATAAGTTCCAGTTATTCTTCGGGCGTTTCCGGACGGAAGAGCTGGAGCTTACCAGAAAAGGCATCTACAGAGCCATCAACCCGCAAACCAAGGGAGAGACCCTTATCAAGATCAGACCGAAGCTCGGCCGGATAAAGGTCAAGGTAAGCAACACCAATCTCATAGACCCGCTTCAGGCTACCGAGGCCGGCTACGACGACCCGCTGATCCCGATCAGGGTGGCGCTCGCCGGCGGGGACGGAAGCTTCTCGGTCATGGCCATTGAAACGGCCAGATTCGACTACGACAGGACTACGTCGGTCGGCATCGGGCGGTTCGATGTCAGAGATCAGGAGACGCCCGGCGGCGTTTTCTTCCTGACCAGGTGCGTTGGGCGGATAGATAAGGACAGGAATGACAGGGACACGCTGAGACTGGCTATCTCCGGATACGCCCGCGCTCCGGGTGGGGCCTCCGCCGCGCCCAGAACTTCGGACGAGGTTGACGTCAGGGTGGGCGACTTCCAGCAGGTAATTACCGGTCCATCCTTCCGCTTTAAAGGTTCAGCGACCGCACAGATGGCGACCTACAGCGCGCCGGGATCTCCCAAGGTCCGGAAACTGGTTGTAGGCGGCGCGTCGCGGAAGTTCCATCTTGTAACCGGACCGATCCTTACGGCGGCGCCTCCCGGTGTCACCCCTGTGCCCGACAATTTCGGCTTCAGCGGTCAGATACCGCCTGGGGTTGAGGTAGTGGTTCCGGTCTATATAAAGGTCTATCTGGGAGGCGATCCTTCGTTCGAGGGCCAGGCCTCCATCGGGGTATTCCGGAAGGGGAACGCACTGGGGCCGGACAAATAAGAGCCTGTCCTGAAACTCCTGCGATGCCCGAGTTTCCGCAGCATCCCGCCCGATCCGCCCGGAGGTTTCCGGGCAGATCCTGAGGCGGCGGGTACTGTCCGGCGCAGGCGCGATTCGACGCGGGTCGCGGCGCGGCCCAGGCCGCGCGTCGGGCGGCCTGTTTCGCGTCATTTCTTCCCGCGGTCCCGCATGGCGTCGAGGCGCTTCTGCATCTTAGCCAGGACCGTAGCGTAGAAGGATGGAAACTGGTCGCCGATCGCCCTGAACCTGTCCCTGTCCAGTCTGATGGCGGTGGCTTTATCCGACACGACGCGTATAGTGGCGGTTCGCGGGACGTTCCTGAGCGCGGCGATTTCGCCGAGCACCTCGACCCTGCCGATCCTGGCCAGTCGCGCGCCGGACCCGTCCAGAACGTCCACAACTCCAGACAGGAGGATATATATGTCCGTCGAGGATTCGCCGGCGCGCACGATGTCCTCGCCTCGATGGTATTCTTCGAACGCCCCCCGTGACAGGAGGGTAAGCATGGCCGGCGAGTTCTGGGACGCGAAGAAATTCGCCAGCTCGTACAGGCTCTCTCTGGCTACGGATGATATGTCGTAGCGGTGGTAGACCGCCCGGTCGAGACAGAAGACGCGCACATCCGTCACGGCGACGACGGAGGCCCGCCTTCTGCGGTCCTCATTTATGAGCGCCAGCTCTCCGAAAAACGCGCCCGGTTCGTATTCCGCCAGCGTCCTCCCCTCCTTCGTTATCCTCACCAGCCCGCTCAACAGGACGTAGAATGTGTTCCCCTCCTCGCCTTCGCGTATCAGGAACGAGGACTTCGGGTGCGTCTCAACTCTCCCCGATTCCACCAGGTCGTCGAACTCCTCCGGGGAGAGCCTGTCGAAGACGCCGGAGGCGCGGAGGATGGCGATATCTTCCTCCGAGAGCAGCCTGCCGTTCGCGGAGCGGCCGACGGAACGCGGGGGAAGGATCGCTATGGTTTCGCCTTCTCGGGCGTACCTCATCAGGCCCGCCGGAGCGCCGGGCCGGTCCACGTGAGTCATTACGATCCTGCGCTGCACGTCGGGCGGCAGGAGGGCAAGATTCGACGGGGAGGTGTGCAGCGGTTCGCCCCCGGCATCGTGGATCACCACATCGGCGTCCCACAGGAAACCTTTCAGCGAATCGCGCCGGGCCGCCGTCATCCGGCCCTCGGAATGAAGCCTGTCGTACAGGGCAGGATCGAACAGCGTATCGCCGGACCATGCCGCTGACCGCACCCTGCCGTCGCGGCCGAGATATCTGAACACGAATCGTCCTGCCGGTATCGAATGGAATGAATAGTCAAACTCCACCCACGTGCGGACGAAGCCAGGTATCATGGTGGCGCGTCCCGGCCGCAGCTCCACGAACCGGACGAATTCCCTGATGTTGGTCCTCCTCAGGCAGGTCAGCGCCTCCGCTTTGCGTAACCAGCTCTCGAATATCGGCCGTGAGGAGAGGAGGGTCACCTTTTCGCCCTGCAGTATCTTTTCCAGAATGCCGCCATCGTGATCGGAATGCACATGGCTCAGGCATATATGCGAAACGTCCCTGCTCGAGAATCCCGCCTCGTGGAAATACGCCGTGAAACCGGCCATCAGGTCAACGGCTATCGCCTTGCCTTCGGACCAGACGATCAGGCAGGTCGTGCGGCGGTCGGTCGAGAAGCCGGTGCCTACGCCCAGCATCGTCACGCCGAACTCCGGGCGGTCCATCCACGGACGCGCGGCCGGTTCTATGCGATCGGGCATTACGTCGCGCCTCATGTCTACCGCGGCCAGGAAGCGTTCGCCGGCGTAAACGTCGAACCTGCAGGGCTGAGTCTGGTGTATGATCAATTGGGGGCCGGCGCCCCCGCGCGCCGGCAGGCAGGCACGCCCCTCCGGGTCAAACGTTTCGAATTCCATGACGCGGCGGACGAAGGTTGTCGCATCCCGCGAGGGGGACGGGGCGAAGTGCTCCATCTCGGCCTTCATCAGCCAGGCCGAGACGTAGGCCCTGGCCAGCTCCGGGACCCGGCCGTCCGCTCCATACATCGCCTCACCGTTTACATCCCCAGCCCTCCCCCCGGCCTCCGCCATGATGCGAGCTATATCTCCCTCCAGCCGCTCCGCCACCTCCCCGTCCGACGCTCCCCCGCGAACGAGCCCGCGCACCGCCGCCGACAGCCCTTCGTGCCCGGCCAGGCACGCCGCC